>CAZONZ010000075.1:6318-13311 GCA_964581005.1 uncultured bacterium | reverse complement strand
TGATCTGTGAGACCCTGAAAATCTCCTGCAACTATTCTTTATTCCCCAGCGTTGACCCCAATGAGTGCAAGAACCCTGTTTGACCATGTGTGGGATCTCCATACCGTAGGCACCTTGCCTTCGGGCCAAACTCAACTCTTCATCGGCTTACATCTCCTGCATGAAGTGACTAGCCCTCAAGCGTTCGGCATGTTGCGTCAGCGGGGACTGAGCGTCCTATTTCCCGATCGCACCCTGGCCACCGTTGATCACATCGTCCCAACCGATCAGCAGGCTCGACCCTTTCTAGATAGTTTGGCCGAAGACATGATGCAGGCGATCGAAGCCAACTGTCGCGACTTTGGGATCCAGTTCTACAACATCGGGTCTGGCAAGCAAGGAATCGTTCATGTGATCGCGCCGGAGCAGGGGATTACCCAACCGGGCATGACGATCGCTTGTGGAGATAGCCATACCTCTACCCACGGTGCCTTCGGAGCCATTGCCTTCGGGATCGGGACCAGCCAAATCCGGGATGTGCTGGCCTCCCAGACCTTAAATCTGAACCGCCTGAACGTGCGTCGGATCGAGGTGAATGGAACCCTAAAGCCAGGTGTTTACGCCAAAGATGTGATCTTGCACATTATCCGCACGTTGGGAGTGAAGGGTGGTGTGGGCTTTGCCTATGAATACGCGGGCAGCACGATCGAGCACATGAGCATGGACGAGCGGATGACGATCTGCAATATGTCGATCGAAGGTGGGGCTCGCTGTGGCTATGTCAATCCCGATCCGATCACGTTTGATTACCTGAAGGGACGGCCCTTTGCCCCCAAAGGAGCAGACTGGGATCAAGCCGTTGCCTGGTGGACCAGTATACGTAGTGCTGCGGATGCGGTATACGATGATGTAGTGATGTTCGATGCTGCAGAGATTCCACCCACGGTGACCTGGGGGATCACACCTGGCCAAGGCATCGGTGTGGATGAGACGATCCCAGCTCTGGAGAAATTGCCGGAATCCGATCGAGAGACAGCATCTGAAGCCTACCGCTATATGGATCTGCAACCCGGCCATCCGATCCTAGGGACTAAGATCGATGTTTGCTTTATTGGAAGCTGTACCAATGGCCGTCTTAGTGACTTGCAAGAAGCTGCTCAGATTGCCAAGGGTCGTTCAGTTGCCTCTCATGTCAAAGCTCTGGTTGTACCAGGATCTGAGCAGATCAAGCAGCAAGCTGAAGCGGAAGGATTGGATAAGATCTTTGAGGCGGCTGGCTTTGAGTGGCGGGAGTCAGGCTGCTCCATGTGTTTGGGGATGAATCCTGATAAGCTAGAGGGCCGCCAGATCAGTGCGTCCTCCTCAAATCGCAACTTTAAGGGACGGCAAGGATCGCCCACAGGCCGCACCTTATTGATGAGTCCAGCGATGGTTGCTGCAGCTGCTGTTACAGGGCAGGTTGCCGATGTGCGTGAGTTGCTTTGATGGTAGTTGGTTGTCTGAGGAAGGAACCTAGTAGGAACTGATGAGTACTGTAACGAATTCTGCTGTGATCCAATCGATCCAGGGCCACGCCATTCCAGTGGTGGGGAACGATATTGACACCGATCGAATCCTGCCCGCCCGCTACATGCGCTGTGTCACGTTTGATGATCTGGATGGCAAAGCATTTATCGATGATCGTGCCCAAGCTCAGGGGACTCATCCTTTCGATGTACCCTCGTATCAAGGAGCCTCGATCCTAGTAGTCAATGCTAATTTTGGTTGTGGATCGAGTCGGGAACATGCACCCCAAGCGCTCTCTCGTTGGGGGATCCGGGCGGTTGTGGGTGAGAGCTTTGCAGAGATCTTTTATGGCAACTGTTTGGCCATGGGAGTTCCTTGTGTGACTGCCGATCCTCAGGTGGTCCAGCAACTCCAAACAGCGATCCAGTCTCAACCTGATCAGGAGGTCAAGATTGATCTGGAGCAACAGCAGATCAGCTGGCAACAAGCCCAAGCCCCTTGTCAGATTACCGAGGGAGCCCGTCAAATGTTTCTGAGTGGAACCTGGGATACCTGTACCCAACTCCTAGGCCAAGCTGAGGCGATTCGATCCACAGCCGCGCAGTTGCCTTACACCCGTTGGAGTGTTCTGGCGGGCTGAGCCCATCCTGATCTCAACTCCACTCGATGGCTCATTGACACAATAGTTAACATTTCGTGAAGTGGATGGGGATCCTGCTTTACTCTAAGCTATGGACATCGATCCCCTCATATCATCACCTGAAGGTAGGAAGACCCATCATGGATAATCTCGATCTGCGCCCTCTTTTTGTGCTTGGTCCCGTCATTCTGGTTGTGCTGTGGGCTGCTTTCAATATCATCACAGCGGCCATCAAAGGTGAAGCGAAGCTCTTTGGTGAAAAAGGTAACAATCCATTTGGATCCGAAAAGTAGGGATCTGCCCGAATCTAGTCGATATTTGATCAGGTGGGAGGGGGCTACTCCTCCCTTATTTATGTTGGGACAGGCGTGTTGCTGATCCAGACAAAACTGTTGCTGCAGTGAGCACTTTGGAAAGTAAGGTATCTTAAGAACGTTGCATTGGATCGAACTCAGCTCATGGTCAATCGTGTCGGCTTAGGATCTCTCAGACAAGACGTGGACGCTTATGGATTTGAGGAAGACTCGCTCTGGTTTAAGGATGCCATTATTTATGAGGTTCCTGTCCGAGCCTATGCCGATCATGATAACGATGGAGTGGGTGATCTGCAGGGACTGATCAGTAAGCTTGACTATCTCCAAGATCTAGGAATCACTGCGATCTGGTTGCTGCCTTTTTTCCCCTCTCCCCTTCGAGATGATGGTTACGATATCTCTGACTACACCAGCATCAACGTGACCTTAGGGAGTCTGGAAGATTTCAAGGTCTTGATCCGGGAAGCCCACCAGCGCCGCATTCGTGTGATCATTGAACTGGTTGTAAACCACACGTCGGATCAGCATCCTTGGTTTCAACGAGCCCGCCGATCGGAAGCAGGCAGCTCTTGGCGTAATTTCTATGTTTGGAGTGATACGCCAGAGAAATACCAGGAAGCGCGGATCATTTTCCAGGATTTTGAGTCCTCGAATTGGACGTGGGATCCACTTGCGAAGGCGTATTACTGGCACCGTTTTTACTCCCACCAGCCGGATCTGAATTTTGAGAACCCGGAAGTCCACCGGGCGATCTTTGAGGCGCTTGACTTTTGGTTAACGTTGGGAGTGGATGGATTAAGGCTGGATGCAGTGCCATACCTTTATGAGGCAGAAGGAACCAATTGTGAAAACCTGCCAGCGACCCATGCGTTTTTGAAAAACCTGAGATCCCATGTGGATCAGCACTACCCCAACCGGATGCTGCTGGCTGAAGCGAATCAATGGCCCGAAGATGCTGTTGCCTACATGGGGGACGGGGATGAGTGCCACATGGACTTTCACTTTCCCCTAATGCCTCGCTTGTTTATGGCGATCCAGATGGAAGATCGCTTCCCAATTATTGATATTTTGCAGCAAACGCCCCCGATCCCAGACAACTGTCAGTGGGCGATCTTTTTGCGTAATCATGATGAACTGACGTTGGAGATGGTGACGGATGAAGATCGAGACTACATGTACCGGATGTATGCCAGAGATCCGCAGGCACGAGTCAATCTGGGCATCCGCCGCCGTCTGGCTCCCTTGTTAGGCAATAACCGCCGCTCGATCGAGTTGATGAATGGATTGTTATTTTCACTGCCTGGAACTCCCGTATTGTATTACGGTGACGAGATCGGGATGGGCGATAATATCTACCTAGGCGATCGCAATGGGGTGAGAACGCCTATGCAATGGAGCGCGGATCGCAATGCCGGCTTTTCACGTGCAAACCCTCAACGACTGTGTCTCCCCATTGTGATCGAGCCCGAATATCATTACGAATCGATCAATGTGGAAGCTCAACGAGAGAATCGGAATTCCCTTTGGTGGTGGATGAAGCGTCTGATCGCGGTTCGGAAGCGGTTTCAAGCCTTTGGCCGGGGATCGTTTGAGGTGCTTTATCCCGACAATCGTAAAGTCCTTGTGTTCTTGCGGATCTATGAGAATGAACGGATCCTGATGGTAGCTAATCTCTCTCGCTACGTTCAATCGGTTGAAGTGGATCTGAGTCGGTTTGAAGGCATGATCCCGGTTGAGATCTTTGGGCGAACTGAATTTCCGCCGATCGGGGAGCTCCCTTACTTCTTTACGCTTGGTCCCTATTCGTTCTACTGGTTCTCGCTGGAGATGCAGCACGCTCCGATCCTTTGTGCCCCCGGACCTTTTGTAGACAACAGCCGCTTGCCCTTACTGATCCTGCCAGAGCGCTGGGAAAATCTATTCTACAGTGAGTTCAAAAATCGTCTGGAATTGATCTTGCCGACGTATCTCTGCAGTCAACCCTGGTTCCACAATCGGGCTCAGGTGATCCAGGCCACAACCATCCGCGACACAATCCCCGTCATGATCGATGCTGTAGAGATCCAGGTTGCCTTGGTAGTAGTTGATTATGCAGTAGGACCTTCAGAAACTTATCTGCTTCCTTTGGTCTATGTTCTTGAGGATCCAGCACAGCGGGAAGGCAAAGAGTTTCCGTCTACAGCCATTGCCGAAGTTCAGGTTGAACGACGACCCGAAACCGGATTACTGATCGATGCCTTTGCCGATCGTCCATTTTTGAAACTTCCCTTACAAGCGATTACTCAACAAACAACTCATCAGGGCTTGAATGGTCAATTGATTGGGCATTGGATCCAGCCAGCCCATCCTGATCCAAGCCAACTCCCTCATGATTCAAAACCAGAGGATACGAATGGATCACCAGAGGTGGGTATTGAACCTCGGATCCTACGTCGTGAAGACAGTAATCCCACGGTGCTTTATGGGGATCGCTATGCCCTCAAATTGTTCCGGTTTGTGGAGGAAGGGATCCATCCTGCTTGGGAGATGGGGCGCTATTTAGCTGAGCAGCAGACCTTCTCGTATGTGCCACCTGTGGTAGGAGAGTTGGCCTATCAGCAGGGGAAAACAACCCAGATCACCCTAGGGATCCTGCAGGAGTACCAACCCCATGAGGGGGATGCCTGGAGTTACACATTGGATAATTTGACCAACTTCTTTGAACGGATCATTGTGCATCACGCCGATCAAGACCAGGTGCCCTTACCCAACGGGAAAAACTTGGAATGGTTGGATCAAGAAGTCCCAGATCTTGCCTATGACACAATTGGAGGCTATTTAGAATCGGCTCGTCTGCTAGGACAGCGAACGGCTGAGCTCCACGTTGCTCTAGGTGCTCCTACGGATAATCACGCCTTTGCCCCCGAAGCATTCTCAACGTTGTATCAACGATCGATCTATCAGTCGATGCGAAACTTAGTGGGTCATGTCTTGCCCATGCTAAAGAAACGGATCCTAGGGTTAAGTGGTTCCGTCCTGACCTTGGCTGAAGCAGTCCAAGCCCAAGAAGCGGAGATCATTACCAGTTTCCGCCGTATTTTGGAAAAAAAGATCTCGGCTATGCGGACACGAGTTCATGGCAATTATCAGTTAGCTCAGCTTCTCTTCACGGGCAAAGATTTTGTGATCATGAATCTAGAAGGGGATCCAACTCGCCCTCTCACTGAGCGAAGGCTGAAACGATCTCCGTTGCGTGATGTCGCTGGGTTACTCCAGTCGTTTGATCATGCCGTTCAAACAGCCCTACGGGCTGAGATCGAAGGTGGCATGATCCAAGAAGCAAATCTGGAAACGATGCAAACAATGAAGCAATGGACTCAATTTTGGTATGTCTGGGTGAGTGCTGCGTTCCTCAATGCTTATCTGCAAGGGACTCATGATCAGAACTTTTTCCCTCGTGATCCAGCCGATCTAAACCTATTGTTGGAAGTGTATTTATTGGAAGAAGCCTTTGCCGAATTACACTATGAACTCAAGTCTGGATCAGGGCGTGCAGATGACATTTCGATCCCGCTCAACCGGATCCTAAACGTGCTACAGGTTTGAACCCGAAATCTAACTGCATCTTACCCACATGGGACTACTAGGCTTATTGGCAATCAAGCAATGGAGGTTAAGATTACAGGGAACCATCTGGGGCTTGCTTCCACTCATGGACTTTCGATTTCGGCGCTCCGGCGTGATCCAGTTCCTGACAGCTCTGATCATCGTGTTGATGGGTTTTGTCTTGATCTCAGCTCCAGGGGAGAGTCAGTCTCTTCCGGAAGGGCCAAGTGATCCAGCTCCGATCGTGGTGGATGGGCGACGGGTTTTTGAAGTTAAGAACCTAGAAAATTTTTCCTCATGGGAGCGTGCCCGATATACCAACAATATCTTGGCAGAGATTTTAGCTCAGGGGAGTCAAGATCTGCCCAGTTTCAGTACGGAAGGAGAGGATCCCTTAGTCTCAATTCGGATCAATGAACAACACCTACTCACAGTGACCGAACGCGATACATTGCCAGGGATCCGTCCTAGTGTTCAGGCTCAATTTTGGATTGATCGGCTTCGACAAGCGATCGTTCAGGCAAGGGAAGAGAGACAAACCGATTATCAACGACAGGCATTATTGATCTCGGTCATCCTGCTGGTGATAGCAGTTCCTTTGCAGTGGAGTGTGAAACGGATCGGGCGTTGGATTTCACAGCGTTTGCTCCGTTGGTCAGAACAGTTCATGCTGCAACGGCAGATTGTGAAAATAGGACTAGATATTTTACCTGTGTTGATGCAAATCGGGATCTGGGCTGGGGTTGCTCTTTATATCAGTGATATTTTTCCTCAACTGCGGACCTGGCGATATCAAATCTTTAGTTTTCTCTTCATCACCTTTAATACTCCTGTCATGGAAATTGGTTCAGCAGGATACTCCATTCTTGATCTCCTTTTCCTTGCCTTTTTATTAATGGGATTATGGGTAGGGGTACGAAGCATCACACGTTTGCTCAAAGCCCGGATCCGCGATATCCCTGGAGCTGA
>CAZONZ010000075.1:0-6218 GCA_964581005.1 uncultured bacterium | reverse complement strand
AATTCTCGCTTTCTTGAGAATGAAGTGATCAATTGGAGCCATCGTAATCCTGTCTCTCGGATCCATATTCCGGTTGGAGTGGCCTATGGATCAAATATTGGTAACGTTAGAAAAGCTATTTTGGAAGCCTGTCAGGATCACCCTGATGTCTTAAGTTATCCACAGCCACAGGTTTGGTTTAAGGGATTTGGCAACAGCTCCTTAGATTTTGAACTCCTGGTTTGGCTCAGCGATCCTCAAAAGCAGGAACGACTCAAAAGTGATCTAAACTATCAGATTGAAGCCAGTTTACGCCGCTATCAGGTTGAGATCCCTTTTCCGCAGCGCGATCTCCATGTCCGATCTCCTCAATTAGAACAACTGATCCAGATCTTGATCGAAAAACATCATCCTTCTCAACCTCAGATTTATTACCCCAATCAGATGAAGTCTCCAATGACCTTTTCAACTCTTCAGCCAGAGGAGGGAACTCAAACGATCGATCCTCTTTCCTCAACTCACTCTACGCACTGGATCGATGAGATGGATCTGGAACATTTAGCAGAACAGATGCAAGGTCCAGAGGGTCTTGAGATCAAAGATCGGCGGTTTCGATTAATCTTATATTCCAAATGTTTTGTTGGATCAGAAGCTGTGCAGTGGCTGATGAAGACTCAAAAGGCAAGTCGAGAAGAAGCGATCCGACTAGGTCAATTAATGGTGGATCAGGGACTCATTCACCATGTTGTAGATGAGCAACCCTTTCTCGATCAGTACCTGTTCTATCGCTTTCGGAAACCGATCTCTTCTGAGCCTCCGTCAAATCCAAAAGATTCCTCAAAAGAGACTTAGATCTTTACCTCAGCTCTTCCAACTCCTGAACTCGTCGCTCTAGATGGCGGATCGTTTTCAACAACTCTGGCAATCGTCGCTGAGCGATACTCACCCGTCGCCATTCCGTATGCGCTTGATGGGGATAGCCTCCAATCACCTGATCGGATCCGACATCGCCTGTGATCCCGGTTTGCCCCACAGCCATGACTCGATCCCCTAGCTTAATGTGTCCTGCCACTCCAACCTGCCCGCCCAGGACAACATGATGGCCAAGTTCAACTCCACCTGATACCCCCACCTGCGATACCAATACACAATTCGATCCCGTTTTTACCCCATGACCCAGTTGAACAAGGTTGTCAATTTTAGTCCCTCGCCCAATCCGAGTTTCGCCCACTGCAGGCCGATCAAGGGTGGTATTGCTGCCAATATCAACCCCTTCCTCCAAAACCACATAACCTGATTGCAACATTCGATACCAAGTACCATCAGCTTGGGGCACATGACCAAACCCATCATCCCCGATCACCGCACCACTATGGATCAAGCAATGATCACCAATTTGACTCCGTTCATGAATCACACAATTAGCGAAGAGTTGACAGTTGTGACCGATCCTAACCCCTGGATAAATCGTGACATTGGCATGGATCTCTGTATGATCCCCAATCCGAACTCCTGCACCAATCACAACATGGGCTCCGATCCGAACCTCTGCTCCTAGTTCAGCACTTGGATCAATCACGGCTGTAGGATGAATCCCGATCGGTTCTTGATAGGGTTGGTAGAAGAGTTCGATCGCGTGTGCAAACCCAAGACGAGGATGAGGGGTGCGTAGACAAGCTACGTGAGCAGGAACGGCGAGATTCGGTTCTACGATCACCGCACTCGCTGCAGTCTGGCTCAGCAAGGCTAGATACCTCCGCTCGCTCACAAAACTTAGATCGCCCGACTTAGCATCCTGAAGAGAGGCAACCCCTACGATCTCTAGAGTTGGATCTCCTTCTAGCTCACACTTCAACTTCTGCGCAATGGCTTGTAGCTGCACGGCCCCACGCTCCTACTATCGTGATTGTGATCCTTTAGCTTAGAATACAGGAAAGAGACAAAAATAATCGTTATATCGTTATAGCACTATCAAACATTATCTTGAAGATCTTCTCCTGGTCCCAACAAGCAACATGAGCTTTGCTGAATTTAGCTGCTATGAGACAGTTGATCAATCGACTCCAAGACCTCAAAGACACTCTCTCGCTCCTGAGATGCACATGACTACTGACTTCTGTTCAGCTATCGTTTGGTTTATCCCATGTGATGGTTGAGGCCGCTGACGAGGCTTCCAGAGATGCAGATCCCTTGGCTATCCTGAGGTAGCATAGGCTAATCGGAAGGTGGAGAGGAGAGATGCAACAAGCGGAAGCACTAACCAAACTAGAATCCCACCGATCCCAATTACAGGCGCTGGGAGTCAAGTCCTTAGCCCTTTTCGGATCGGTTGCCCGCAACCAAGCGACTGCTAAAAGTGATGTAGATATCTTAGTTGAACTGGATGACTCGATCGGGTTCTTTGAATTCTTCCGTATCAAACATTATCTTGAAGATCTTCTCCTGGTCCCCATTGATCTCGGCACGGCAGATGCCCTCAAAGATCATCTGAGGCAACCCATCTTGGAGGAGTCCATCCGTGTCTTCTAGATCAGCTAAGGAACGGATCCAAGATATGCTTCAGTCCATTGACAGTATCGAAAAGCGGACAAGCAACATGAGCTTTGCTGAATTTAGCTGCCATGAGACAGTTGCTAAGGCAGTACTTTATGACTTGATCATTATTGGGGAAGCTGCAATGAATGTACCCACGAAGATCCAAGCCTTAGCTCCTGAGCTTCCTTGGCGGTTAATGAGTGATATGAGAAACATTATGGCTCACGAATATTTTCAGGTGAACTTAAAGATTACGTGGTCTACCGTCAAAAACGATCTTCCCCCCTGATCAATCCGCTCCAACGCCTCAAAGATGCTCTCTAATTCAGTCAATGATCATCCCCTTTCTTCATCCACCTCGATCCGGATCAATCTCCTAAATGGTCGTAGACCTCTGATCTGGAGATGCCGAGGATCACCTGCAAGTCTGCGATCCTGTTGTCCTGATCACTGATCCTCGGTGTTTCGGCGCAACCATTGGCGATAAGATCTTGGGGAAGTTGGGATCGAGGGAGGCTTGGGGATGACAGAGGATAAGGTGTTGGAGGTGATCGAGCGGGCTGCGCGGGATCGGGTGACGGAGTTGGATCTGTCAGGGCACGGGCTCAAGGTACTACCACCGGAGATCGGTAGGCTGAAATATCTGCAGCGATTAGTATTGGGTGACAAATGGGATGGAAATGAGTTAGAGAAATTGCCCCCAGAGATTAGTCATCTAGAGCAACTGAGGGAACTCAAGATAGCAAGCAATAAGCTGAAATCTCTCCCGCCGGAGATTGGACATCTTAGGCAGTTGCAACACTTAGATCTTGGTGGCTATAAGGCAAGTAATCACAACCAACTGAGTCAGTTACCATCGGAGCTTTGGCAGCTTACCTATCTCCAATCCCTCAATTTCCACGCCAATCAATTGAATCGGGTCTCTCAAGAGATTGGCCAGCTCACCCATCTCCAATCCCTCGACCTTAGCTCCAATCAACTGACTCAGTTACCCCCAGAAATTCGCCAGCTTACCAGTCTCCAATCCCTCGACCTCAGCTCCAACCAACTGACTCAGTTACCCCCAGAAATTGGCCAGCTTACCAGTCTTCAATCTCTCAATCTCAGCTCCAACGAACTGACTCAGTTACCCCCAGAAATCGGTCAGCTTACCTATCTTCAATCACTAGACCTCAGCTCCAACCATCTGACTGAGTTTCCTCCAGAAATTGGCCAGCTAACCATTCTCCAATCTCTCTACCTCATCAACAACCACCTGAGCGAGTTACCCCCAGAAATCGGTCAGCTCACCCATCTCCAATCTCTTTACCTCATCAATAACCACCTGAGTCAGTTACCACCAGAGATCGGCCAGCTCACATACATCCAATCCCTCGACCTCATCAACAACCACCTGAGTCAGCTACCTTTGGAAATTGTCCAGCTCACCAGCCTCGAATCCCTTGACCTCAGCTCTAACCAACTGACTCGGTTACATCCAGAAATTGGTCAGCTCACCCGCCTCCAATTTCTAAAACTCAGCAGAAACCAATTGAGCGAGCTACCACCTGAAATCGGCCAGCTCACCCGCCTCCAAACTCTCTACCTCCGCGACAACCAACTGAGCCAGTTACCAACGGAGATCAGCCTGCTTATTAACCTTGAATCTCTCTCCCTCCGCGACAACCAACTGATCCAACTACCGCAAACGATTACCCAACTTCCCAACCTAGGGGAACTAGATCTGAGGGGCAATGATCAACTACCAATTCCGCCAGAAATCTCAGACTCCACAAGTAAAGCTGAGATCAATAGAATCTTCGGCTACCTTAGACAACTCTGGGAACAAGAAAGCGACTACCTGTATGAAGCTAAACTCCTGATCATTGGCGAACCCGGCGCAGGCAAAACCACTCTGACCCGCAAAATTGAGGATCCCAACTATCAACTCGATCTAAAGCAACCCTCCACCGAAGGGATCGAGATCATCCCCTGGTTCTTCCCACGCAACCAGGACAAGAACTTCCAGGTCAACATCTGGGACTTCGGCGGTCAGGAGATCTATCACGCCACCCATCAATTCTTTTTGACCAAGCGATCCTTATATCTCTTACTGGCCGACACCCGCAAAGAAGACACCGATTTCTTCTACTGGCTCAACGTCGTTGAACTCTTGAGCGACAACAGCCCGATCTGCATCATCAAAAACGAGAAATTCGAGCGCCAACGCGAGATCAACGAACTCCAACTCCGAGGCCACTTCAGCAACCTCAAAGAGATCCTGGCCACAAATCTTGCCACCAACCGAGGCTTAGATCGGATCCTGGACACGATCCGGCACCACATTCAACAACTCCCCCATGTTGGAACAGAGCTCCCCAAAACCTGGGTCAAAGTCCGAGAAGCCCTCGACGCCGATCCCCGTGACTACATCCCCCTTGATGAATACCTGCGGATCTGCCAAGAAAACGGCTTCACCCGCAAACAAGACGCCCTCCAACTCAGCGACTACCTTCACGATCTAGGTGTTTGTCTGCATTTCCAACAGGATGAGCTCCTGATCAGAACCGTGATCCTCAAGCCCACCTGGGGCACCGCTGCCGTCTATCGAGTCTTAGACAATCAGAGAGTGATCAACCATTTGGGTCAATTCACCAAGGACGATCTAGCAGAGATCTGGCACGAAGACACCTACGCCCCCATGCGCCCCGAACTCCTCCAACTCATGATGAACTTCAAACTGTGCTATCCGATCCCCAACTGCCCCAACCACTACATCGCCCCTCAACTCCTAACGGAAAAACAACCAACCTACTCGTGGCCTGACACCAACAATCTCAATCTTCGCTACGAATACAGCTTCATGCCCAAAGGGATCCTGACCCGCTTCATTGTCGAAACCCATGAGTGGATCGATCACCAAACCTACGTCTGGCGGAGCGGAGTGATCCTGAACTACGCCCAACAAAACCACACCTGGGCCGAAGTGATGGAGATCTATCGTCCCCACAAAGGCGAGATCCGGATCCGGGTCAGAGGTCAACAGAAGAAAGAGTTACTCACGATTGTTCGACATGAGCTAGATAAGATCCACAAAACCTACCCTCGCTTAAAGTATGACGAACTCGTCCCCTGCAACTGCACCACCTGCAAAGATCTCGCTACCCCCCACTTCTACCGCCTCAAAAACCTCAACAACCGCCTCTCCAAAGGCAAATTCACGATCGAATGCGACAATGATCCTTTTGAGGACGTCAATATCCCACGTCTCCTCGGTGATGTCTTCACAACTCAAGATCGTGGGTCAAAAGATCCCTCTGGTGCTTCAGGGATCACTTATCATATTGGTCAGGTAGAGCACTTACACACTCAATGGGAGGATCGGCGAGGCATGAATACGAGCAATCAGTACGGCCTGGGAGACAATATCGGCGGTGATAAAGTTATGGGAGACAAGATCGGCACTCAGATCAACAACTCCCCGAACCTGACCCAAGCCGCTCAAGAGATCCAATCCCTCCTTGATCAGTTATCTCAAACCTACTCTGACCCCCTTGTCGTGTCCAAAGCCATCGAACAGATCGAGAACACCCCTACCCTCAAAGAACGGATCATCAATGCCCTCAACGAAGGCGGATCTACAACCCTCGAAGAACTGATCCATCACCCCGCCGCCAAGATCTTGATCTCGACCATCAAAGGTTTCATGATGACCCCTTGATCCC
>CAZONZ010000074.1:3102-13368 GCA_964581005.1 uncultured bacterium | reverse complement strand
GATCAGTCTCTGGTAAATCGAGAAACTCCTCCAGAGTCATCAACTGAGTCGGTACGTGTACCATCGCCGAACTTCACCTTGTATCAGAATCTCATGTTAGCTCTTGTGGAAGATCCTGAAGGATCCTGAGAAACTCATACCAGGGATCCATCGACCTCTGATCTGGTTTTTGCTTCCGATCCGGAATCCACTTCAGTTGTAGAGTCAAGGTCCGATCCGGCAGCGACTTCAGATCCCGAAAGTGCCTCTGATCCAGCAGCGACTTCAGATCCTGAAGCTGCCTCCGATCCTGAGCTTTCTCCAGATCCAGAGCTTTTGGCTTGGCTCCATTGATTGCGGAGAGATCGGAACCAGGGAGCTTGGTTCAGTAGCATGGTCGCTCCAGTAGCCAGCATAACGATCAAACCTAATCCATTCAAAAGGACATAGATGGATTTACCTTGATCGCCGAAGTATTCGCCCTCGTGGATCACCATCAGAATGTGGGCCTGATCCCTGGTCCAGCCGAACCAGTCTTTGCCGATTCGGTAGGTCATGCCGGTGGTTACGGTGATGATCAGGGGGAGGAGAACAATGGGGGCGATCGTGCGATGGAGTTTGCGAATGGTGAGTTTGCTGAAGGGGGATGGGCTCATCGGGCTCACCTGAATGGAAACGGTTAGGTTGGCCAGCATTCTAGCGAACCCGACTAAATCCGTACAGGGATCTGGTGATCGGCTAGATCGTGCTTGATCTCTGCGATGGAGAGCTGACCGTAGTGGAGTAAGGAGGCGAGGAGGGCAGCTTCCGCTTGGCCTGTGGTTAAGGCTTCTCGAATGTGGGCACAGGTTCCCGCTCCACCGGAGGCGACCACGGGTACGGAGACAGCTTCAGAGACCCGCCGCGTCAGCTCCAGATCGTAGCCAGCTTGGGTGCCATCGGCGTCCATACTGGTCAACAGGATCTCGCCCGCACCTCGATCAGCCATTTGTTTAGCCCACTCGATCGCGTCTAGCCCGGTAGCCTCCCGTCCACCCCGAACAAAAACTTCCCAACTTGGATTACGGCCTTGGCTCTGAGGTCGGCGACGGGCATCGATCGCAACCACAATACATTGGGCTCCAAACCGCTGACTGGCAGCGGCAACCAGATCCGGATCTCGAACGGCAGCTGAATTGAGACTGACTTTATCGGCTCCAGCACGCAGCAAGGCTCGGATCGTCGCTACATCTCGGACGCCACCGCCTACTGTCAGCGGGATGAACACCTGCTCAGCGGTTCGTTGCACAACATCAAAAATGATCGATCGATCTTCGTGGGTGGCGGTGATATCCAGAAACACCAGCTCATCCGCACCAGCATGGTTATAGACTTGAGCGAGCTCGACCGGATCGCCAGCATCCTTCAAATTGACAAAATTCACGCCTTTGACCACTCGACCCGCATTCACATCCAAACAGGGCAAGATCCGTTTGACTAGCACAACCACCTCCTCTTCCGGCGACATCCTCTTTGGCTCACCTCATGAGTCTAGCGAGAGTTTCCCCGATCAACGATGTTGGAATTGGTAGCGGTAGGATAGATCTGTAGACGGAGTCTCGGATTCCGGATCAGGTTGGCTAGCTGATGGGCTGGTAGGATGGCTCGGTGATTCTTGAGATTGAACCTCTAGGCGAACCTGAATCCATTGCAGCCCGATCTGGGCAATGAGAAGGAGAAGAGAGGAAACGATCAGACCAAGCCATGATCGTTGAATCGGATCGAGGACCATAACCATACAAGAATTCGACATTTGCAACTTCTTTCACCCTATCACCACCTTAAGGCAGGTTGGATCCTTTAGACAGGGGGACCGGGGGCCGTTAATGCAGGTTGCGGCCATAGCATACCCATGCTGGATTGATATCCTCCCCAGCCTAAAGGCACGGGGATTCGGTTTAGGCAACCACAGGTTGAACAGGATCCTTGGGGATAATGCGATGACCTGATGAAGTTGACGGCTGATTGCTAGTGAGGAGCCGAGTGCTCAAAACCAAAATCTGAGTGGTCAAAACGGGATCTGAGTGGTCAAAAGTGACTCAGGAGTCGGTTCGAGGGACAAGCTTCTCGGTAAAAGTGACTCAGGAGTTGGTTCGAGCGGGAAACAAAGGATCCAACCCTAGAAGGTGAATCGATAGGATCCTTGAGGGATAAGGGTTTAGACAGTCAAGCACGGATCCTGGGAGGTTAAGGAGCTGAACCATCGGAGACAGAAACGGGAGTTGCGGGCGGGGTGATGCTATCACATGACAGATCATAGGATGAGAACAGCAAACCTAGGTTTTGAGGAATCACATGACGACTCCCAGAGAGGAACTGATCCAGGCCATTGAACAATCGCCTGATGCACTCGTGCAAGCGTTATTAGAATTACTGAGAGTATTGCAATCTCCGGGGATAAGGGATCCTCAATCTCCTGAGCCCCAAGCACCAGCGGCGAAAGAAGCCCCGAGTCGATTACGTCGCCAGCAAGGGATTTTGGTGATAGAAACTGAGTCTTTGAACGAATTAGACACGAATGCAATCATAACTAGCCTCCGAGAGGAACGGATCCAAGACCAGATGAGGCAAGTTGATGCATGAAAATTTTGTACGACACATCGGTATTGGTTGCTGCCTTGCTAGTCAAGCATGTGAATCACCACGTAGCATTTCCACAACTTGAATTAGCACGTCGAAGAGAGGCGAAGGGTTATCTTTCAACTCATCGTTTAGCGGAACTTTACGCTGTCATGACCCGTTTACCTCAACCGTTGAGAGTCTCTCCAGAGGAAGCTGAAGCCGTGATCACAGATCTACTGGGTTACCTAGAGCCTGTGCCATTGCTGGCAGAAGATTATCAGAGGGCGCTTGTGCGAATGATAGATCTCAAGCTAACTGGCGGTAGTGTGTTTGATGCGGTGATCGCTCAGGCCGCTTTGAAGGTTGACGTTGATCAGATTGTTACGCTGAATCCAAAAGACTTTGTTCGATTAGGAGAGGAAATTTCAGCTCTTGTAAAAGTCCCGGAGTAAATTGGGCTGACAAATGTTTAAAAACAGCTGGATCCAACCGGAAACATCACAAGAAGAAGAAACGGGTGAAAGGACAAATGAGATTAGATGTGGGCTGGGAGGATCCGGACTGGGGTGAGGTTTCGTAGAAAAGGGCGTGTTCACAAGTGTTTAAAAACAGCTGGATCCTTTAGAGGCTACACTTGGCAAGTTGCGGCGCGAGAAAAGAGAAGTAAACCCGAATTAATGTGTCCCAATTCGTCGATATCGTCCTGGGTAGGTGTCCTTCAGGGGCACTAATACTGAAAGTAATATCGTTGCCGAACAGGTAGAATCCATTTACCATCCACTCAACTTGATCTGCGAAGTTCTTGTAAGTTTCCTCATTAAACGTACCATCAGTCGGGTTCCCTGTCTCTATCCAGATTTGCTTTTGAGCACTGAACCTAAAACGACCGTCACTATACTGGCTCCAGAGCTGGTTAATCGCTTGCAGATCCTCACAGGGGAATGACTCGCCGTTAGGCCCAGCAGAGCTAGGAGTACTCCCGTGATCACAGAGTGGGTTGGCATGGTAGGATCCTTAAAGTCAGAGGATTAATTCCAAGTAGAATCTATCACAGCCGGAGTGAGTTGATGGGTACTGAACGATCTCATTCACTCGCTGAAAGGGGACATGGATCTGCCGAAGTTGGGGGAGATTGAGGAGGTGTTAGGATCCAAGTTCATTGAGATTGCGAAACTGTAGACAAACTGGAGAGAGGTAATAATTCATGGATGTACTGGTTGAGTCAACAAAGGGTTTTGAGGAGGATCTGAGTTTGCTTGACAAAGCGGCAAGAGATCTGGTGGTCAGTGAGGTAAATGCTGTTGCTGATTTTTTGCCTATTCAAGACTCTACTGCCATCCCAAATATAATGCCTCCCCATCTATCTCTAGATCTCAATGGATATGAGTCCTCTCTGTGTACCCTCAACATCTCACACCAGCTAAATGTAATCTTGGCAGTTGATAACGATCCCATTTTTGGACAAGTTATTCTGTCTCTTTTTCGCATTGTTAAGCAGGAAGATTTGGCGGCAGCCTATCAGGAGGTTGCGAATTCTTTGTACAAGGATCTTGTGAATAGCCCTCAGGAAATAGCTCCAGTTTCATCGGTCAGGATCCATGGCACAACACCTTGCCCTCTATGATGAGTACGGTATCATCTACCCAGCCATGAAGATCTTGCCAAATGACGAATTGAAGATTGATTTCCTGCAAGCTCTTGCTGAACTAGAAGACAGTGAATGCCATCGAACAAGACAATTCCCAAAAACCAGGCTGCACAAAATCAAAGGCGTGAAACAAGACATCTACCGTGCGGACATCGATAAGATCTCTGGCTGGCGGATCCATGTGCAGTCTATCAGGGGGCAAATCCATCTCAAAGATATCCTTGATGGGCAACGTCATGATGATGTAGTCAAAGTGATCAAGTCAAAGAAGGATCGCTATCAGTAGCTGGTTGAGGAGTTTGAGTTAGAGAGCCGGTACAAAAGTTGTGGTTAATCGATAGGATCCTTGAGGGATCAGGGTTTAGACAGGTATTGAGGACTGCAGCATGGTCAAGCATGGATCCTTGAGATTGAGGAGCTGACCATGAGGAGTAACGAGTCTACAAGGGATCTGGAGTATGTCTAGGATCCGTTCCTTGGTATCGCCGTTGATGGTCTGAGTATCGTCGTTGATAGATCAAGTATCGTCGTTGATTAGTTTCAGTCTGCTAACCGTTGATCAGGCTCCTGGGAAGGTATTCAGTAGAGCTTCAATTTGGGGTTTCAGCCGTTTGAAATCTTCTGTGGCTGTGGACCAAACAATCTCTAAATCAACTCTGAAGTATTCAATTTTTTCAATAGCATTCAGGATATCTTCCAATCGCTGTCGATTCGTTCTCACAAGGGTATCGCCTCTCGTAAAATCTGCTCCCGGATCCGTTCTTTCAACCAGGAGACCGCCGCCACATCCACCTCACACCCCAATAATGCCTTCAAATCCAAGACTAAGCCTGCTGGAAACCAAGGTGGACGATGCTCAGGTTCATAATCAATCAATATATCCACATCACTGGTGTCGGTAGCCTCTCCCCGCGCCACGGATCCGAAAATCCGCACATTGTAAGCCCCATGCCGCGCCGCAATCGCCAGGATTTCCTCCCGTTTCGCCTGCAACTCCCCCAATGTCCATCTCTTTGTTGTCTTTGGATCCACGGCTATCCCCATGAATGAAGAGTATTGCCCTCAAGCCTATCGGTTAGGACCTCTTTCCATCCTAGGATCACAGCGTAGGATCCTTAAAGTCAGAGGATTAATTCCAAGTAGAATCTATCACAGCTGGACTGAGTTAATGAGTCATAAGGATCCGGGACTGAGAGGCGTTCAGGCAACAGTTCAAAATAGTTACAGTGTTTGGGGCGTATGATTGAAAAATTTCGATGATCTAGAGTACAGATATGAGTGATTGCTAACCTTTCAGCTGTGGCAACAATAACTGAATCGGCGAAATCAAGTTTGCTGTCAGCATGGTGCTCCAATACTTCATACGCTCGAATCAAGTCCTGCACCCTGATGGGCTCAATATGAATTACTTGGGTGGTTAGACTCAAGACAAATTGACGCATAGCATGATGTCCGGGTCTCGATCCAATCAGATATGAAATTTCAGGCAAGATCACTGTAGGCAGGACCACGTCATCGCTCAAGTTTTGCGAAACCGCTAAAACACGTTGATGATTACGATCATTCCGATTTGATAGGGCGAACAGAAAGCTAGTGTCCAGTAGTGCTCTCATGGGTATCACTGGAGTTAGCCTTCCAGCCGTAAATGGGATCCACTTCTGTTTGCAGAATCTCTTCATCGAGTTCTGAGATGTCCGTCTGCTCTGAGTGTCCATAGGCATCTCCGGTTCAGGATCGCGCAGAAACCTTGAGGTTTTTGGAACTCCCGCTGAATAGCCCCTTAGGTTACAACAGAGGGCAAAGTGCTGATTGGTGGGGTAGGTATGCGATCGTTTCAATTCTTTCCTCTTCTGGCGTTGGGCTGGCTGATCGGGGTCGGGTTACTTGGCTTACCCTCTCAGGTCTGGGCTCAGCGCTTTCTAGCTGGGGATCTCGATGGGGATGGCCAAATTACTGATGGGGATCTGAATACGCTCAGTGGCTACTTACAGGGAGCAAGGAGCTTGACGGATCAGCAGATCGAAGCGGCAGATATTGATCAAGATGGTCAGATCACTCAAACCGACTGGCAGTTGCTCCAACAGAGTCGTCAGGTGATCACGACCCAACCCAATTCAGAAGTCCAGTTGGACTCAGCGTATTCTGGGCGAGTGGTGGATCGAGCCACAGGTCAACCGTTAGGCGGAGTTGAGGTTGCTATCCCTGAAGCGGGGGTTTCTGTTGTCACCGATCGTCAAGGCCGATTTCAGCTACCCGATCAAGTCCCCTCCGATCAGATCCTGGTGGCTCGCCTCGAAGACTATTTGCCCTATTCTCAAACGACTCGCCAAGGATCACAGCCGTTGGAGGTCGAACTGGAGCGCTGGGATCAAGAGACCACTTTGGTGCTGGAGTCTGATCTGGTTCGCTTGGGTGACAACGCCTATTCCCCAGATTCAGCCGCAGCCGGAGAGTTTCGCCTTCCAGCCCAAGGCCGAGAATTAACCCGCACCTTTGATCTTCGCCAACTCCCATTCCAGCCTCCAACCCTCCGCATCGGATCGTTGATTGGCCTAGACACTCCCGAAGCCGTTCGAGCTGGTCAATCTCGGATCCCCTACGCAGACATGACCCCGATGGTGATCCAATTAAACGGATCTCAGGTTGCCACGATTGCGCTTGCTGGAGATCAGATTAGTGTGTCGCTGCCGATCGATCGGCTCCAGATTGGGCTTAACACAGTCACCTTGCAAACCGGACAAACTTATCATGATGGCTTCAACCAGGGCCAGGTCCGGATCCCTGTCAATATTCCCGTTCTGGGGGGAGGGTTACGGATCCAAGTTCCTGTTGGTGGATCCCAGGGAGGGGGTCGGGTTGACTACGATGATGTTCAACTTGCTAATGTTGTCATCGATCTGCCCTAACTGGAAGCCACTTGGTTTATCTTCTCTACATCTGAAAAGCTGAAACGAGTGCTGCTTCAATCTTCAATTACCTGATCCCAATTGAATCCCACTCTTGATCAAACAACGTAACCAGGATCGTATTGGAAAATAACCAGCCCTGTGGAGGGATCAATCGCAGCCTCCCTTCAGCCCAATCAACCCATCCTTCTGATCGAAAGGGCTCTAGAACTGTTAAGGCTCGATCAACATGGGCATAAGAAAATAGATTACGAAGATCGTCGAGATCTAGCCCTTCCCGCAAACGTAATCCGACCATCAAGGTATCAAGCCAACAATCTGTAGGGGTGACAACAGGGGCGGTTAGAGGGATCTGCTGATCAATAGTTTGAAAATACTCATGTAAGGTTTGAGGTTGCTGGATCCGGCGTCCCTGAACATAGCCTGTTGCCCCCATGCCTAAACCATAATAGCTGCCATTTTCCCAGTAGACTCGGTTGTGGCGACACTGATAATCGTTCTGGGCAAAGTTGGAGATCTCATAATGCTCATATCCTGCAGCCGTAAGCGTTTGGATCGCTAGTGTGTACATGTCTACTGTCGTTTCTTCAGTTGGCAACGGAGAGCTACCGGGTTGATAGATCCGGCCAAACTTGGTCCCAGCTTCGATCGTCAAATCGTAGAGAGAAATATGACGAGGGGCTAAGGCAATAGCTCGATCTAAGGATTCCTGCCAATGATCTAACGTCTGATGAGGTAAACCAAAGATCAGATCCAAGCTAAAGTTATCCAACCCAACGGCTCGCAGATCGGCAACCGCTTGATCCACCTCTTCAACTCCATGCAAACGCCCACAGACTTCTAACAATTCCGGTTGAAAGGCTTGCACCCCTAAACTGACGCGATTGATCCCAACCTGTTTGTACCCAGCTAGGTGCTCTCGTGTGATCGTGCCCGGATTGGCTTCCATCGAAACTTCAGCATCGGCAGCAAAGGGGATCTGATCTGCCAAGGTTGATAGGATCCGCTCCATCTGATCCACAGTCAAGAGTGAAGGGGTGCCACCGCCAAAATAGATCGTATTGAGCTGTTGATCGGTTGAGTCGAGACAATTTGGTGCTCTTGGAATGCGCGTGATCTCAGTACAAAGGGTTTGAACATAACGCTCGATCAGATCCTGAGTGCCTAGACCTGTGGCGAAATCACAATAATGGCAACGCTTCCGACAGAAGGGGATGTGCATATAAGCTGCACTGGGCCAACTTCGGATCGTTTGCTCAATCGCTAAAGAGGATCCTGGGTGATTCATGGCAACGTCCATCGAGGGGAAGGTGGCTGAACTCAGAGGTTGAACGGATCCGATCGTCATAACGGCACACGCGGAGGTCTTTGGATCGTAACGGAAGGAAGACAGAACCAATATCCACCCATCCTGCCTCAGAAGATCCCAACCTGGACGCAAAGTTGGGCTACTGATTCAGCCTGTCAAGGAAACTGGAACAAGATCAAGATAGACTGATAGCCTGGAAACGTCTTGAGAGACCCAGGTGCTTGAGGCTACGGATCTGGCCCACCTGAATCCTGTAACACGGATCAGGCTATCGACCCAGGATCAAACCTCAACTAGGGATGAGAGATCTGGAGGATCTTGATTCAAGATGGCGTAAGGATGACTAGCTGCAGGCAGCAAGGATACAACTTCATGGCAGATGCTTTGAGCCGCACGTGGGATCAAGCGAATAGAACCCATTCTCTTCAGGAAGCTTGTGGCGTGTTTGGTGTGTTAGCCCCCAACGATGAGGTGGCGAAGCTGGCCTACTTTGGCTTATTTGCTTTGCAGCATCGAGGGCAAGAATCAGCCGGGATCGCCGTATTTGATGGAGAGTTCTGCCGGATCCATAAAGATATGGGGTTGGTCTCTCAAGTCTTCACGGAAAGTCATTTAGCCGCGTTGACGGGTGAACTGGCGATCGGCCATACCCGCTATTCCACCACCGGATCGAGTCGGGTCATCAATGCTCAGCCTGTGGTCGTGGAAACTCGCTTAGGCCCCCTAGCCCTGGCCCACAATGGCAATCTGGTGAATGCCGCAGAGCTTCGAGCCGAACTGCAACGGGATCAGTGTCAACTCGTGTCTAGTACCGATTCCGAGTGTATTGCCCATGCGATCGCTCAAGCCGTGAATCAAGGGAATGACTGGGTTCCGGGGGTACGGCGGGCTTTGCAGCGCTGTCAAGGAGCCTTTAGCTTGGTGATCGGCACGCCTGCGGGAATGATGGGAGTTCGAGATCCTTATGGGGTTAGACCTCTAGTGCTGGGTCTTTTAGGGCAAAATGCTGTGTTGGAAGAGCTTCTGCAGCCTCAGATCGTGTGCAGTGATGGAACCTTAGCTTCGTCAGATGCTCCAGAGGATCCATTGCGGTATGTGTTGGCTTCGGAAACCTGTGGATTAGACATTATTGGGGCTGACTATTTACGAGATATTGAAGCAGGTGAATTGGTCTGGATCACTCGTGATGGTTTGACCTCTCAGTTTTGGGCGGAGCCCCAGCGCAAGTTATGTATTTTCGAGATGATCTATTTTGCTCGACCCGATAGTTGGATGGAGGGTGAAAGTCTGTTTTCTTACCGGGTGCGTTTAGGTGAACTGTTGGCGGAGGAAGCTCCGGTTGAGGCCGACTGGGTTATGCCCGTACCCGACTCTGGGACTCCCGCTGCGATCGGCTTCGCCCGCCAGATGGGGATCCCTTACACCGAAGGTCTGATCAAAAATCGCTATGTAGGCCGTACCTTTATCCAACCGACCCAATCGATGCGTGAGCGAGGCATTCGCATGAAGTTGAACCCCTTGCATGATGTGATCAAGGGCCAGCGGATTGTCATTGTAGACGATTCCATTGTGCGGGGAACCACGAGTCAAAAGATCGTGAAAGCCCTACGCCAAGCCGGAGCCGCCGAGGTTCATATGCGTGTATCGAGCCCCCCGGTCACCCATCCCTGCTTTTATGGGGTCGATATGGACAATCAAGATCAATTGATCGCGGCCAACTACACTGTGACGGAGATTGCAGATCGTTTAGGGGTCGATTCTCTGGCTTACATCAGCTGGGCAGGCATGATCAAAGCTACAGGCCAGGATCCCGATTCTTTTTG
>CAZONZ010000074.1:0-3002 GCA_964581005.1 uncultured bacterium | reverse complement strand
GAGGATTGATGAGTAGCGATCGGCGGCATGATGGATTTGGCTTTTACGAGATTCTGTCTGCCGGGACTAGACAACACCAGTGTCAGGGCGACGAAACTCCCCAGCCCAAACCGTTTGCACTGCCTGGATCCCAACCTCATTACACCCCTGATCGACCGGGCCAAGTGAACCATATTCGTCTTGATCTGGAGATTGAGCTCGATCATCAGCGTGTTATGGGCATCTGCAGCCTTCGTCTAGATCCAATCCGCAAGGGGATCCGAACGCTGCGTCTCGACGCCGTGGATTTAGACATTCAATCAGTTCACTGTAATGGAATCGAACAACTGTTTTCCTATGATCGCCAGCACCTAGATATTGAGCTTCAGACACCCACTCAAATTGGTACCATGCTGGATCTGCAGATCCACTACCAGATTCAGCAACCGCAACGAGGGATCTATTTCATACACCCCACTCCTGAATACCCTCAAAAACCGATCCAGGTTTGGACTCAAGGTGAAGATGAAGATTCTCGTTACTGGTTTCCCTGTTTTGATTATCCCGGCCAATTAGCAACATCTGAACTCTGGATCACGGTACCCAACCCGTATCAAGCGATTTCCAACGGTGAATTAGTGAATGTTCAAGCGATCGGATCGGATCGAACCTGCTATCACTGGAGTCAAACTCAAGTGCATCCGACCTATCTCATGACACTAGCTGTGGGTAACTTTGCCAAGATCCAGGATGAGTGGCAGGGAAAACCTGTGACTTACTATGTTGAAAAAGGTCGAGAATCGGATGCACGCCGATCCATGGGGAAAACACCAGCGATGATCGAGTTTTTCTCCACAGTCTTCGGCTATCCCTATCCCTATCCCAAATATGCTCAGATCTGTGTGGCTGATTTTATCTTTGGAGGCATGGAGAATACCTCAACCACGTTATTGACTGATCGATGCCTTTTAGATGAACGGGCCACTCTAGACGATCTCAAAACGGAAACTTTAGTTGCTCATGAACTAGCGCATCAGTGGTTTGGCGATCTGATTGTGATCAAACATTGGTCTCATGCCTGGATCAAAGAAGGGATGGCAACCTACGCGGAGATTTTGTGGGATCAGTTTTCGGATGGCCCAGAAAAGTCAAATTATCATCGGTATCAGGATCAGCAATTTTACCTCAGCGAAGATCGAGAACGTTATCGACGCCCAATCGTGACGCATGTGTATAAAGAACCGATCGAGTTATATGATGCACATCTCTATGAAAAAGGCAGCTGCATCTATCACATGTTGCGCCACCAGTTAGGGGATGATCTGTTTCAAAAAGCGATCCACCATTTTGTTCAAACTTATGCCCATCGCACCGTGGAAACGATTGATCTGATTCGAGCGATCGATGCAGCAACGGGCCATAATGTCATGCCTTTGTTTGATCAATATGTGTTTCGAGGAGGCCATCCAGAGTTCAAGGTGACCTATACCTGGGATCCAGAGACTCAAATGGCAAAGCTGACTGTGGTTCAAACTCAAGCTCAGAGGAGTTTATCCACTCAAGGTCAAGGAACTCAGTTACCTCCAACCTCTCAAAGTCCCCTTTCAGATAATTTATTTGATCTAACGATCCCGATCGCCTTTGGGTTTGATCAGGGCAAAGTCTTAAAGATCATCTCGATCCAGGTCCAATCCGCTGAACAAACCTTTTACATTCCGCTCGATCGAAAGCCCGAATTTGTCAGCTTTGATCATGGAAATCATACCCTCAAAACTGTGGAACTTGAGTTGCCTGTCCCAGAACTAAAAGCCCAGTTGCTCTATGGATCGCCTCCCGATGTGATTGCGAGGATCCTGGCTGCTCAAGCGCTGGCCAAAAAAGGAGGAGTAGAGGCCGTCAAAGCTCTAGAGCAATCTTTAGTCCAAGATCGGTTCTGGGGTGTCAAAGTAGAGGTTTGCAAAGCGCTAGGTAGTATGAATATAGATCAAGCCTTTGAAGTTCTTCGCCAAACTGTGAGTGATTCTGATCCTCATGTTCGCCGTGCTGCCATCGAAGCTCTAGCTAACGAAAAGAAAGAGATCAATGTTACAGCGCTCCTACCCTTTGTGGAAAAAGGAGATCCAAGTTATCAAGTAGAAGCTGCAGCGGCAAAAGCACTCGGAACCATTGCAGGGGGTAGCATTGATCAAAAGCCTGAAGCCTCTGATGTCATCCAGATCTTGAAGCAGGTTTTAGAAACTCGATCAGGGTGGAATGAAGTGGTACGCAGTGGTGCGATCGCAGGTCTAGCTCAACTGAAACACAGCGAAACTGCTTTAGATCTGGTGCTAGACTACACTATCCTGGGAGTTCCTCAACCTTTGCGATTAGCCGCGATCCGAGCCTTGGGAACCTATGCCTCTGATCAAGAAAATAGTTGTGTTTTGGAACGACTACGTGAGCTATCTCGTGAACCCTTTTTCTTCACTCAGATCGCTGTTATCACTGCCCTGAGCCAACTCAACACAGCCAAAGCGATCCCCATTTTGCAACGTATGGGAACTCAAGATGGGCGTGTGGCTCGGCGTATTCATGAAGCGATCGATCAAGTCCAGTCCAATATTGGCAGAGATCGATCAGCTCAACAATTGCGGCAGGAGTTGGATCAGCTAAAGAAAACTCATCAAGATCTTTTGAGCCGCTTAGAAGCTCTAGAAGCAGATCGAGAGAAGACTCATTAACTATATTCGATATAAATGATCATCAGATTACTAACTACGGGTTTATTGATCCCACTGGGGAGAGATGGCAGACTTAAGAAAACCTTCGTTGTCAAGATGAGCAACTTACCAACGGCCAATTGGCTTTGCAACAGCAGATCAGTGGGCTGGCTCAGGAAGTAGCAGGAGTTTCCCAGCAAATTGCAGGGGTTTCCCAGTACGTTGGGATCCTAGCCCAAGTCATGATCGAGGTCCGGGAAGAAACTCGATCGGTGAACTACCCCGCCCACAAGGGGACGGGGCTTCCCAACTCAACAGCAACCG
>CAZONZ010000073.1:0-13389 GCA_964581005.1 uncultured bacterium | reverse complement strand
TGTTTATGATAGTAGAGTTCGATCACTTCGGCGCGAGATCCCTCTTTCTTCAGGACGACCCCTGTTTTCCAGACACGATTTTGGCCTTCAATCCAACGGTGCATCTCTAGAATGAAGCGGGTCAAGATCCCTTTGGGCATGAAGTCATAGCTGTAGCGGAGCAGCAGATTATCAGTGGAATTCCATGTGTAAATAGATTGTTCAGGACTAAGCAATTGAGGGGCGATGTAGGTATTGGGTTGGAGACAGGGTTGACTTTTCCTTGGAATGACGGAGTTTTACCAAGGCGAAATCTCATCTGGCTTGGGTAACAGTTGGGTTGGGAAAGGAGCGTTAGGACGTGGAAGAGGGGAACTGATCCTTGGCTTAGGCAGCGTCGATATTGACCAGGGCGGAATGATCCTTGACTGGGGTGGGATGATCCTTGGCTGCCGCAGGACTCCAGTTGGAGTGAGCATCTCACCGTAGAACCAGGAAGGGACGAACCTTGGCGTTGGCCTCTTCGCTTTTGGATCCCATGATGGGTAGACGTTACGAAACGGAGGGATGCTTCAGATCCGGGATCGAGGCCAATTCAGTCCCGAAAAAAGACCTCTCTGATTCAGCTGGTGATGAACCAAACGGGGCAGAAGTCGGTTTAGGCTAGGAGTAGGGCCAAGCCGATCGCTAAGACTACACAACACGTCAGTGATGCTCTCAGCCGCAAGCCTCAGTCTCAGTATCCATTCCAGCCCAGAAGGAGAGTCCTGATGAAAGCCATGATCCTGGCAGCAGGCAAGGGAACACGAGTTCGCCCCATCTCAGACATGATCCCCAAACCCATGATTCCGATTCTGCACAAGCCTGTTATGGAGTTTTTGGTGGAGCTGCTCAAAACCCATGGCTTCGACCAGATCATGATCAACACCAGCCACCTAGCCAGTCAGATCGAGGACTACTTCCGAGATGGCCAGCAGTGGGGTGTCCACATTGGCTTTTCGTTTGAGGGTTATTTTGAAAACGGGATCCCAATGGCCAAACCCCTCGGATCAGCAGGCGGACTCAAAAAGATTCAGGAGTTTTCAGGATTTTTTGACGATACCTTTGTTGTGCTCTGTGGAGACGCCTTGATCGATCTCAACATTACCGAGGTCGTCAACGTCCATCGCCAAAACCAAGCGCTTGCAACCGTTGTCCTACGCGAAGTTCCCCCTGCAGATGTATCCAGCTACGGCGTAGTTGTCACCCACCCCGATGGACGCATCAAAACCTTCCAGGAAAAACCCAAACGCGAGGAAGCCCTCAGCAACACCATCAACACCGGGATCTATATCTTCGAGCCAGAGATCTTTAACTACATTCCTTCCGGCCAGATCTATGACATTGGGGGTCAGCTATTCCCAGCCTTGGTTGAGGCCAATCTGCCTTTCTACGGTGTAGCCACCAATTTTCAGTGGGTGGATATCGGCAAAACCCCTGATTATTGGGTAGCGATCCAAAAAGTCTTAAAAGGCGAAGTGAATGGTGTTCATATCCCTGGTATTGAGGTCGCTCCAGGCATTTGGGTTGGGATCAATGTCCGGGTCAATTGGGATCGGGTCAACATTACCCCTCCTGTTTACATTGGATCCAGTTCAATGATCTGTGATGGGGTCAGCATTATGGGACCAACCTCAATCGGATCTGGATGTGTGCTGAATGAAGGATGTATTATTGATCAAAGTGTTATCTTTAACTACACCCAAATTGCTAGAGGGGTTAATCTTCATCGCCGTATGGTACTGGGCAAATACTGCATCTCCTCGGAAGGTGAAGCGATCGATACTGAACAAACCGATCTAAGCTGGCTGATCGGTGATGCCCGTTCCCCAACCGTTTCAGCCCGCCTCCAAGAAGCCTCCTCTGCCCGCAACTAACAAGTCTGCAACTCACAGCGACCCTCTCAACATCTGAGCTAGAGCAGATCCCCCATCCCGGCTTAAACGCCCAAGCTTGATCCACGAACCTTAACGTCTATTTGGAACTTAAATCATAAATTCCGTGTTTTTAGCCTGGGAACCTTTAAGGTCTATCGTTCATAGTGGGTTTAGTGTTCCTGCCAGCGCCGTTGATCTTGCGATTATTTCTACTGTATGAGTCTTCATCTCCTTCCTGATCCCTCCCGCTTTGCTCCTGATCAAGCTCTGATCAGAAAAGCATTAGTCGCCCAAAACCAGATCGACCAAGCCATGCGCTGGAAACATGTCCTTGAATCTCAGCACATTCAAGCGATCATCCGTTACCCCCACTGTGGCCTTGTCCATTTGCTCAATTTTCATGAACCCGATGTCCTGATCCTGGATCTGGATGTGCAGCACCTCAACCCCTATGACATCTGCCGCCATTGTCGCTATGCCTTTCCTGAGATGGGTGTCATTTTAACCTACCCTGATGAAGCCAAGATCAGCGCTCACGATCGGTACTGGGCACTCTACCAAGGTGCCCACCAGATCATCCCCTGCCTCAACGACTTTACCCCTCTAGTAGTCCATCCTTTTCTGCATCGTTACGATCAACGTATTGCGATTTGATCCTGTTCTAATCCTTAACCGTAGATCTAGTTAGTCGGATCGACATGAAACGATTGGAACACAGATTGCTTCTGAGAGTGGATGGATACCCTCTTGTTAGCCCAGATGAGGTCGAGCAAGGAGTTTCACTAACCAGGGGAAGATCACAATTACACTCATCAGTCGAAACAGGTGCATGATCAAAACGGTGCCACCTTCCACACCCATATCGACAGCCATCAAACTCATCGGAGATATGCCGCCAGGGGCAGTGCTTAATAATGCCGTCAAGGCTTCGATCCCTAACCAACGCGAAATCATCAGGGCCGAGAAGATTCCAGCAACTAACGCGATCGTGGTACAGATCAGTGCGGGACGCCAAACCTCTTTGAGCGAGTCAATCGTGGCTGCCGTGATCCGCGAACCGAGCAAAATCCCAACCCCAACCTGAATGGCAAAGTTGATCTGCGGCGAGAAGCGAGGGATCTGAACATGGCCGTAAACATTAGCAACCGCAACAGCAAGCGTTGCACCAACCATCGAACCTGTTGGGATCCGCAAAACATTGCCAAGGATCCCACCTGCGACAGCAATTAAGATTGTCCAGACATAACTCATCAAGGTGGCTGTCATAGTGATAATTGGCTCCTCAGGATCGAACGGGTATGCAAAACCAGCCTCAGGTTAACGATTCAGACCAACCGCTGCCCTGCGTTACAATGCTTAAATAAATGTTAACAGCGGTTTGGCCAAAGCTCCAGCCCCCAGAGCGATCCTGATCCACATTAAGCTCCATCCTCTGCTGGAAACTTGAGTCGTTTGGGGATCACGAGATCTCTAGTGGGGAGATAGGATCATGAAACAAGCTCAGAAATTGCGTATGAACATCGGGGCACAGTTGCAGGAAAAACGGGAACAGATTTTGGCGGCAGCAGCAAAATACGGTGCTTATAACGTTCGTGTCTTCGGCTCTGTTGCACGGGATGAAGCCGATTCAGACAGCGATGTCGATTTTCTAGTGGACATGGAAGCAGAACGCAGCTTACTGGATCTTGGTGGTTTGCTGATGGAGTTACAAAACCTACTGAACTGTCCAGTGGACGTAGTCACAGAAAAAGGACTGCGACAAAGGATCCGCGAACGAGTTCTGGCGGAAGCGATTCCTCTATGAGAGACGATCGTGAGAAATTGCAAGATATCCTGGAAGCAATAGAGCGGATCGAGCGCTATGCTGTGAAGGGCAGGCAAGCATTTGAACAAGATGAACTTATTCAGACTTGGTTCACTCACAATCTGCAAGTGATTGGGGAGGCTTCCCGCTCGCTTTCTTCAGCCATCAGAGATCAGCACCCAGAAGTACCGTGGTCAAACATAATTGGAATGCGAAATATTTTGACTCACAACTACTTTGAGGTTGATCTCGATATTGTTTGGTTGGCCATCGAGCAGGAATTACCAAGCCTAAAGCAATCGATCAAAGCCATTGTGCGATCGTTATAGGTTAAAATCTCGCTTTCAAACTGATCATGCTGGCTTCTGATCGAGTTGAGTCGATCGATCCCTATAAACGGCGTAGGATCGTAGGACCGTGGGAATCGGTTCCGCAGGTTTTGTACAATTCATACTCAGCAGCCAATCCTTCTGCAGCCTGAGTCCGATCGGGGCTAGGAGTCCAGGGATCGTTGTTTTTGTAACAATAGTAGACTTCTAAGCCGTTGATCCCCAGATCATAGGCCGCTGGGACCAAGTCTTCTGCGGGGCAAGCGTAGCGAAAAGGATGGGCTAGGACTGCTAATCCACCTGCTATATGCAATGCTTCGATCACCTGACCCGCTGACGCACCGGCAACCTCCTGCCGCTGTAGATAACACTGGAGTTCTGGCGCATCTGGATCAAATCCATACCCTAAAATATGAACCTCACACCCCAAAAGACGTCCCGTGATCTCCACACCCGACCATAACCGAGGTCCCTCTGCAGACAAGAGGCAAGCAGCAGCTCGATACCCCTCAACCGTATGGTGATCGGTAATCGCAAACCCTTTTAGCCCTAGATCAGTGGCTTGGCGAACGATCGATTCTGGACTCATCCGACCATCTGAGCAGTAGGTATGGAGATGGAAGTTGTAATGATGCGGACAACTCTCAGGCCCGATCTCGCACCAAGCTTGGCGAAGATCCGTTTGAGTGGAGGTTGGAGCAGCCACGCAAGGCTCAAAGATCAAGGTTGAGACCATGACAGAAAACCCTATACAACAGGATTACGAAGATTAGCAGAAGATCGCAGGCTTGCGTTCACAAAGCTTAGCAAATCTTCCACACTCTTCGTATGATAGACCTACCTAGGGTTAAGTGCCATGTCTTTCAGGTTACAAACTGGGGGTTCAGGCCAGGATTAACCCGCCGACAGTTGTTCGACTGCGGCTTTGACGGCAGCTCCAGGGGTAAAGTTGGTGTAGCCCAAACTCTGGAGGGCAACTTCTAGCGCTGATAAGGTCATCAGAATATCTCGATCACTGATAAACCCAAGATGGCCGATCCGGAAAATTTTCCCTTTGAGGTGTTCTTGTCCAGCAGCAGTCGAAATATCAAATTGCTTGGACAGGATGGCCCGGATCGCATCGGCATCAATACCCTCTGGGGCTTTGATCGGGGTGACTGCCGCACTCGAAGCGGATTCAGGAGTGACAAACAACTCCAACCCCATCCCCTTTGCTCCCGCACGAGTGGCAGCGGATAACCGAGCATGACGTGCAATGATCGCCGGGAGTCCCTCTTGACGCATCATGTGCAGGGTGGTTTGGAGGGCATAGATCAAGTTCACCGAAGGCGTGAAGGGGGTGGTGCCCTTCGCCAGGTTCTTTTGGGCCAGCTTGAAGCTCCAGTAGTATTTCGGCAGGGTGGATCGTTCCGCTGCAGCCATGGCACGAGGGCTAACCGCCACGAAGCCTAGCCCTGGCGGGATCATGTAGCCTTTCTGAGATCCCGAACCGACCACATCGAGCCCCCACTCATCCATGGGCACATTCATCGCACCCAAACTTGTAACAGCATCGACAATGATCAGAGCTTCACCGTGAGCCTTAGCTAGTTCTGCGATCGCTTGCAAATCGTTGGCGACCCCCGTGGAGGTTTCGCTGTGAGTCACGATCACAGCCTTGATCGTTTTCTCTCGATCCGATTCCAGTTTTTCTCGAAAGACCTCAACCGGGTAGGGAGTTCCCCACTCCGACTCGATCCGCTCACACTGGAGCCCAAATACATCGGCAATATCAGCCCAGCGCTCTCCAAATTTGCCATTCACACCACAGAGAACCCGATCGCCAGGGTTGAGGACATTAACGATCGCAGCTTCCATCGCGCCTGTTCCACTGGCCGAGAAGATAAAGACATCGTTTTGGGTTTGATGCAGCCAGCGGAGGTGATCGGTGACGTCTTGCAGGATCGCGGTGAAGTCTTTCGTGCGGTGACCCACTGGAGCTTTGGCCATGGAGAGCAAAGCACGTTCCGGGACAGGTGTTGGTCCAGGAATCATCAATACCAGTTTGTCCTGCATACCTCTACTCCTCTTGCCTCAGCATCCACAAGGTGATCGTGATTGGGTTGGATCGCGCAAGCCTGATGATCACAAGCTTGACAAAGGTGGCGGCCAGATTTGAACTGGCGAATGGGGGCTTTGCAGGCCCCTGCCTTACCGCTTGGCTACGCCACCACATCACACATCAATATCACACAACGATCTTAAGACCAACCAACGTCAGCATCTTAGATTCGTGTGCGATCCGCATTTTAGCGAATGACTGGATGGGTTTGCTGTAATGATCCAGAGATTTTTGGTTTCTGGTTTCCGTCGAGCTCGCTAAATTCAGATTGAATGGTAGCAGACCCCACGCATCGTGATAGGATTAGCCTCGGTTAGCATTGCCAAATGGTTTAACTGTTACCCTCCGTGGGTCATCGTCTTGATTGGATCCTCAGGTTTGAGTCAGCCATCTTCTATGCATTCAATCTCCAAAATTCTCATCGCAAATCGGGGCGAAATTGCACTACGGATCATTCGCTCCTGTCAGGAGATGGGGATTGCGACGATCGCGGTCTATTCGACGGCGGATCGAGATGCACTCCATGTTCAACTGGCCGACGAAGCCGTGTGTGTTGGGGAACCTGCCAGTAGCCGCAGTTATTTAAATATTCCCAACATTATTTCGGCAGCTCTGACTCATGGCGCTCAAGCGATCCACCCTGGTTACGGCTTTTTGTCCGAAAATGCCAAATTTGCCGAGATGTGCAACGACCATAACTTGATCTTTATTGGTCCTACGCCAGAATCCATGCGGCAGATGGCGGATAAATCAACCGCTAAGGCGACCATGCAGGCGGTCAAAGTTCCTACGGTTCCAGGTAGCCCAGGCTTGATCGACTTGGAAGATGAGGCCAGTCGGGAGGCTGATCGGATTGGTTATCCCGTGATCATCAAGGCAACAGCAGGCGGCGGGGGTCGAGGTATGCGGGTAGCCTACGATCACAGCGAGCTGGTTAAATTATTACGGGCTGCTCAAGGAGAAGCAGAAGCTGCATTTGGTAACCGAGGGGTTTATCTGGAAAAGTTTCTGGAGCGGCCCCGCCATGTTGAGTTCCAGATCCTGGCGGATTCCCACGGCAATGTTGTCCATCTCTATGATCGAGACTGCTCGATCCAACGTCGCCATCAAAAATTATTAGAGGAAGCACCGTCTCCAGCCCTCAATCCTACCCAGCGGACACGAATGGGAGAAGCTGCCGTCAAAGCAGCCAAAGCGACCCATTATTCAGGAGCTGGAACGGTTGAGTTTTTACTGGATCGACACGGCCATTTCTATTTTATTGAGATGAACACCCGGATCCAGGTTGAGCATCCGGTGACGGAGATGGTGACAGGTCTCGATCTGATTGCGGAACAGATCCGAATTGCCCAAGGTCAGCCGCTTTCGTTCCGCCAGAAAGATGTCTTGCTGCAAGGCCACGCGATTGAATGCCGGATCAATGCCGAGGATCCCAATCATCAATTCCGTCCTAGCCCAGGTCGGATCAATGCCTATTTACCTCCTGGTGGACCCGGTGTGCGGATGGATTCTCACGCTTATCCTGATTACAACATTCCGCCATATTATGATTCGTTGATCGCTAAACTGATTGTCTGGGGGCCGAATCGGGCGGCGGCGATCCGACGGATGCAGCGAGCCTTAGGAGAGTGTGCGATCACAGGGATCCCCACAACGATCCCCTTTCACCAGAAGATCCTGAAGCAGGAAGCCTTTCTGAAGGGAGAGGTTTATACTGACTTCATTGAAAAACACATGAGCAATCCTAAGTAAACGATCGACTCGTCAGCATCCCCTATGCAAGACTCCTCCTTTGGGATCATTCCGATTTTAGAGGTGTCCGATCCCACCTCACACCGCTATCTGATCATCTTGCACCAAAAAGGTCACTGGGGATTTCCCAAAGGGCATCAGGAAGAGGGCGAAACGGATCAGGCTACTGCTGAGCGTGAGCTGGTTGAAGAAACAGGATTGCGAGGGTATACCCTTCTAGAGACGGAGCCAGTCATTGATCGGTATCGATTTGTCACAGCGGATCAGATCCAAGTTGACAAAACCGTGACCTATTTTCTGGCTAGGGTTGAAACTGGACCAACGGGAGATCCGCCGGAACTGACGATCCAGGCCGACGAGTTAGCTGATTATCGATGGTGTACCTATACTGAAGCGCTCGATCTCCTAACCTTTCCAGGAAGTCGCCGTGTTTTACAGGAGTGTGAAGCTAGATTATTTAGCGATCCTTCGGTTGGCTTGACTTCAAGCTAGCTTGAGAGGGTTGATTGTCTTAGACAGAATTCAAAAGACTTGGCCCAGATAGTAAATCTCTGCTTCGTACTGATCATCTCAGCTATTGGATCGTTGCAAGGAATCTAGAGCTGACTTTGACATCTCATTGTAGAGGGTGCCTAGGATGCTCTGAGAGGCTTCGAGCTGCTGCTGAATCTGAAGTTGAATGTCAAATCTCTCTTTCAGACCCATGCCAGCACCTATAGCTTGCCAGAATCGAGTTCTCTTAGCTGATTTCGTCACATTTGGAGCACTCTTTTTCTAGATGCTCAGCCTTTTTCTCTCTGTACGATAATCTCGCTAGAATTAAAAAACCGATCGGGAAGCCCAGCGTTACAGCTAGGCTCCAACCCCAGTGAAACAACCAATCCAACCCAATTGCGATAAGATAAATGATCGGCTCAATGTAGCTTTCTCGCCGAATATGACAAATTGTTTCGTCAGGCAAGTCAGGAGCGACGAGCCGTCGATTGTATGTACCATAAATCCATGTGGCTGTCGAAAATAGTCCCACTCCTAATGCCGACAAGCTAAAAAATAAATCAATAGCAAAGACATTGTCATAGGACTCTACGAGATCACTTGCATAGGGCAACAGAACCACAAACAAAAGTGCGGACAAATTCAGAAAAGTGTGAATCGTATCTGTGTTTTGATAATGCTTAAACTGATTCACATGAGTAAACCAATAAAAAGCTATGGTGACAAAGGTGATCACATAAATCCCAATATCTGGAATTTCTTTCAAGAGTAACTGAGTTATCTCATCAGGGGATAGTTCCTGGGGGATTGGATCAGATAGCAGTGCCAGGATGGTCATGGCTACAGCAAAGATAATATCGCTGATCAGAGTAAGGCGTTGAAGAGGCATGATTCCATCTTTAGGATCAAGTTTTCAAGAGATTTTATAGTACCAGGAGAGAGCCAAGCATCAGCACCATTCAAACGCCCAACTGTGTTTTGGCCTGCTACACACCAATTGATTCCTGTAGATGCGGAGGACTGTATCAGTTCCTGTCAATCCACTCCTGTCTCAAAAATTTCCAATTTCTTCATCCAATTGTATTACACCTCATGGCTCGATCAAAAAGTGAGCAAGTGCTCATGTTTGCTATGGTACGATGAGGATCTCGCACATGTCAACAGATGCGTGATCAATTTCCGTAAGACTTTGAATAGAGCCATCTGAGAATGCCGGAACCCGCCTCACAGCCCCCAGAAATGCGTCGTAAGCCAAGGCAGGCCCGCAGTCGAGAACGAGTGAATCGAATGCTGGATGCCGCTGAGCAACTCCTCATCGAAGGTGGCTACACGGCTGTTACAACCAATGCCATTGCAGATCGGGCGCAGGTTCCCATTGGTTCGCTCTATCAATTTTTTCCGGACAAGGCTGCCATCCTATACGCACTAGCCGAACGATATGGGGAACTTCTGCACGAACACTTAGTCACCTCAGCTACTGGGGGCAACTTACCGATCTCGTTGTCTGATTATGTGGAGGAGCTTGTGGATGTAGTCGAGCGCTTCTATGCAGATCATCCAGGCTATCACGCCATCTTCATGCAAGCTCATGCGGCTCTGCCAGAACTCGAACAGATGGAAGATGCATTAGATACCCAGCTCATCGAAGATTGGACCCGCGAACTTGCTCGATGGGATCCAAATTTAACTGCATCAGACTACAAGACGATCGCCTTTGTGCTGGTTAAAACGATCGGCACACTACTGTGGCTTTCCCTGAGCCAAGAGCCCCAATTTCGACAACGCTTGGTGGCAGAGACCAAACGATTTACACTGAGTTACTTGCGAACTTACTTCTCAAAAGCCCCAGAAGTTATCTAGCGAATCAGAATGGCGATCTCGTGGGTGCCTTGCTCAGTGAAGACCACGAAAAGGTAGCAGTGCAAGCCCTCGTCCAGCAAGCCGATTGATCCCAATCTGTTTTGTTATTCTACTCTATTCCACTTTACGATTTAAGATATTAGGAACTTCGGATCAACTCCAAGATCTGATCCAAAAGACTGGTGCCGCCCAACCAGAGAGCAAGCAAGATCGATATCGATAAAATTCCAGCGACCAGGCAGACTAAGATCCCCATTACGCTAATCACACCGTCATCTTCAATCAGACCAAAGCCACTCACAAAGATCCCAATCGCAGGCAAGGTATTGGTACCGGGAACGGGGATCATCATCGAGATCCCCATCAGACTAATCGCTCCACCCATAATGATTCGACCGACGAAACTTGTACAGATCCAGCTAAAGCGAGGCCGAGAGAGCGCCTCAAGCCGACGTAACCAGGGAAGTCCTTTGCCTAAGATCTGTTGAACTTGATTTAATCCTAGTGATGCCTTCATAACTCGGAGCGGTAGCCAGGGGATCCGCGAACCAGCAACTAGCTGAACGGATAACAATAGGATCACCAGTCCAAAGGGGATTGAGTACCCTGGAGCCGGGATGGGGAGGGCCGAGGGGAGTGACAATAGGACAAAGAGGAGGCCAAACGTTCGTTCCTGAGACAACTGTAAAATGTCAGTTACCGTAACACGATCCAAGCGATCGGCAGCAAAGAAAAAAGACTGAAGTTCCTCAGACAGTCGAGCCACAGCAATGCCCCAAGTTGACGATCAAAGTGCATCCATTAGCTTACCTCGCTTCGACTAGAAACCATACTTGATCAGAGCTACAACACGTGATCACTAATTCCAGCATTGGTCAAACTTTTCCGAAATTCATCCTAGCAACGATCTGTGTTGGGTAGTATTGGAGACCGTGCGTTCCGCTGGGAACCTAGGCAGTTTGATTCGCACCTCTGAAGCGGTTGGTGGAGCTGGGTTTATTTTCCTCGGTGACAGGATTGATCTCTTTGATCCGCATGTGGTGCGAGCAAGCATGAGCTCTCTCCTGAAACAGAGAGTTGTTCGTACTCACCATCAGGAGCTCCATCATTGGATCCAACAGCACAGCCTGCAGGTGATTGGAGCATCACCGGATGGTGACTTAGACTTACATCAGTCTAGCTATATCTCCCCAGTCTTACTCCTTCTGGGTGAGGAACGTAAGGGCTTGACTCAAAACCAGAGAGAACTCTGTGATCGCTTGATTCGCATTCCAATGGTAGGTGAAGCGGATTCACTGAACCTCGCTGTAGCCGGAAGTTTGATGATGTACGAAGTCTTTCGATCCAACTATCCATGCAAGCGTGTTTCTTCCTGAGTTTGAACATAATAGACTTTAAGATCCAACTCGCAACACTCATCCCTGCATGCGATCTGTCGGCGATCCCAGCAATCCTGATGGAGTGAGGCTTAGAGCATAATAATCTTACCGTTAGGCTCTGTATCTAGTATAGAGACCATAGTTTTGCTAGTCAAAGCACTATCTGTAGGTCAAGCCCGTAAACTCTGTCTCAAATGAGCTCTATAATCACAGAGGAGTTTGTGGGGATGCTAGTGGAGTGGATCGAATTATGGAGCTTCCATTGAGTCGGCGGAGAATCGATCACAGCAAGACTAGGTTGAAGGTGCAGACCCCACAGTCTCCCCATTGCCGCTCGATCCCGTGGCCAGCCCAAACCCAGCTTGCTTCAATCCGTCTTGTTCTGCTGCTTGTCGTGTTGATCATGGGTTTGATTGGGCTGAGTGCTTGTGGATCGCCAGGGGGATCGCCGTCTCCACTATGGGTTTCTCTACCGCCTCCCAGTGGTGTGGAACCTGATCCAGCTGTCCCCGTCGATTCTGAAACTCCACCACCGAATTTACCGAGCCCATTTTCGATCGAGCTACGCTTTGTCACTTCAGTGCTCACCCCTGGTCAGCAACAAATGTTTCAAGTAGCTGCTGAACACTGGATGAAGATGATTACGAGTGATCTGGCTCGCGTGGAGCTGTTTTTGCCTGCTGGGACCTGTATACCAGAAGCCCCGGTGGTCAATCAGCCGATCGATGATCTGTTGATTGATATTGCCATTACCCCGATCGATGGACCTGGTAATATTTTGGGGATCGCAACCCCCTGCGTTCTGCGTAATCAGGTACTCCTGCCTGCCTATGGGGTAATGCGGTTGGATGAGGAAGATGTTGTGAGGTTAGCGGAGAATGATCCCCTGTTAGAAGATGTAATCACGCATGAAATTGGGCATGTGCTGGGGATAGGAACGCTCTGGCAAGCACGGCAGCTGACGGTGGGTGTCGAATCTGACGATCCATACTATATCGGGCTTTATGGCAGTCTGCAGTTGCTGGCTTTAGGTGGAGTGATCCCGCCGTTTTTGGAAAATGAAGGCGAGATCGGCACCCGCGACGTCCACTGGCGCGAGTCAGCCTTTGGTCCAGAATTGATGACCAGTGTCCTGAACCCCTTTGTCCCTAACCCCCTCAGCCGCTTGACCGTGGGATCCCTGCAAGATCTGGGTTACCAGGTCAGTGTGGATCTTGCTGATCCGTATCAACTCCCCTCGACTAGTGTTCAACTCAATCTCACCCAGCCATCCGAGAGCCTAACTCATTTCTCCGGATCAACCCTGACCATCTCTGGCCTAACTCCAGACGTAATGGTCTTACGAGAGCAAACATTCGATCGCCCCTTCATCGTTGTGGATCGTTTTGGCAACCCGATTGCAACCGCAGATCCTAAACCTCACTGATCAAACCCAGGCAAAGAGATCACAATGTTCAGATAACATCCAAGCTTTCAGAGATCAGAATGGTTCGCGCCGACATGGTGTAGCCAATCTTTATCATTGATCAGTATGATTGAGCGGTATGATTGATCATTATGATTGATCACTATGATTGCTCAGTCTCTGGCAAGGTTGTTGTAAGCCTGTATCGTGCATTGTCTGACTCAATCCCAATCCTAACTGGAGATCAGATCTCGCTCCAGAGCCATGGTATCAATTGCATTAAGGATCCTGGGGAAGATTAGGGGTTCCAATCCCAACTATTTGGGTATGTTCAAAAGTCGATAAGATCGCGGGAAGCGTCCGTTCTTG
>CAZONZ010000072.1:0-13392 GCA_964581005.1 uncultured bacterium | reverse complement strand
ATCTTGGGAAGCCAGCACCGTACCCGTCAGGGTCGGTGTCTGGAGGATGTCACAGCTTGGTTGCGTTCACGGATGGATGCAAAGTCCTGGGCATCGCAGCAATATCTTGAACCCAGAGTATGAAGAGATCGGAGTTGGGTATTATGTCTTAGCAGACGATCCAGGGCAGATCCGTTACGAGCATGATTGGGTTCAGCTTTTGGGTCGCCCTTGACCGCTAGCATCTGAGCCGCCAAAAGCGGTATTCTAAAAACCACGCCTGCTACCCTCAAGCCTGACAGCATGTACACCAGCCCTGAGTTTGACCGATTGATCCAATTTCTCCCGATCGAGATTCGGGCCGAAGTTCAGATTGAACCTGGCACGCCGGATCAGTCACGGGTTGTCCAGTCGCTTTGGCGTTTTCCCTGGCAACGATACTCGCGTTTTGCCATTGATCTATCCCGCTGGCAACGCCTCAACCGTGATCAGCAACGACTCTACTTTTTACGAGAGGCTGTGCTAGCCACGGAGTTGGCCCTAGGCGATAACTGGTCCGCCTTACTGCTCTATCCTGCTCTGATTGGGGCTGGAGCGATGGGGATCATTGTGGAGTTGCAATTAGGGGACAATTTGGGCATGGGCCTAGCAGCCGGTTTAGCGGCCTCTGCTGTGTTCCTCTTGCGCAAGGCTGAACGAGGCCAAAAGCCCCAGATCTCTGCGGATGAGTTTGCGATCCGTTACGCGGCTCAGAACGGCTATAGCCCAGAGCAAGCGGCTTCGATCCTACTCAGTAGCTGGCAACAGATCGCCGTGATGGAAGATCGGGTCAAAGACGACTACGATAGCACGATGCGTCGCCGGAACCTGGAATTTCTCAGCCAACGCGGGATCAGTGGGGGATCCTTATCGATCAATCCCAAGTACCGCAGAAAATAACATCGAATCGAGATCTTCCAGAGTCACGAGTCAGGTCTAGAAGATGATGATCTGTCTCTGCTGTAGACTTGAGAAGATTTTCGCTGCTGCTGTGAATTCTCCATGGTTCACCCTGATCTCCGATCGACCGTTGCTTATTTGCGATCCCCAACGGCCATCCGTGAACGTTGTGGTCAGTTGTTTCAATTGGCTTGCCATGATCAGCTGGCTTACTTTCGCTGCGATCTGAGTCAGTTAGCACCCACCGCAACCTATGTGATCCAGGTGATGCAGGATCGCTATCCTCATAGCACGATCCCGTTTCACAGTCGTTGGCGACACTTTGAAGTTGGAGGGGTTCCTCGTCTGCAATACTTCGATCTCGCCTTTAAAAATCGATCCGATCTTGAACGGGCTCGATCGAAATTGGATTTGGTGATCGTGAGTGTGCTGCTTGACGCTGGTGCTGGATCCGCTTGGTCATATCGTGAACCGGGAACCGATCAGATCTACTCCCGATCGGAAGGGCTAGCTGTTGCCAGTTTCCACATGATCCAGCAAGGGCTATTCTCCAGCGATCCAGCTGATCCGCTGCGAGTGGATGCGGTTGGGTTGCAACGCTTAACCTTGGCAGACTTAGCGGCAGCCTTTCAGGTTCAGGATCGAAATCCTCTGGTGGGTCTTGAAGGTCGTTTAGCCTTGTTGCATCAGCTGGGGGTCGTGATCGCTCAAGATCCGGATCGATTTGGCACGGATCCCCCTCGTCCTGGCCATTTGGCTGATTTTTTGCTTCAGCTAGGCCCCTCCCTGCCTGCCCCCTTGATCCTGACCACCATTCTGGAAAGCTTAGGCGAGATCTGGCCGGGACGGATCCATTGTGCAGGGATCAACCTAGGGGATGTTTGGCCTCACTCAGCCTTAGGATCACTCACGTCAGAATCCGCTTCCCTCTCGCACACGTGGGTGCCGTTCCACAAATTGTCACAGTGGCTCACCTACTCCCTGCTGGAACCCCTGCAAGAGCTTGGGATCACCATCACCGATCTAGATGCCCTCACAGGATTAGCCGAATATCGCAACGGTGGCCTTTGTCTTGATCTCGGACTCCTCCAGCTCAAGGATCCAACCCTCCAGGAACAACCTCACTCTCCTGCCTCGGAGATCATTGTTGAATGGCGAGCCTTAACCGTTTGTTTGTTGGATCATCTGGCTGATCAGATTCGGACGCAGCTGGGGCAATCGGCACAGGATTTGCCTTTGGTGAAGATCTTGCAAGGAGGCACCTGGACTGCTGGACGACAGATCGCTCTGGACCGTCGAGCCCATGGGTCACCTCCCCTACAGATCATGAGTGATGGTACTGTGTTCTAGAGAACTCAATCAGGCAGCCTGCTTGCGCGTTGCCCAGATCACCTCACCCAGAAACTCGATCTCAGCAGCATGATCGGCTAACACGGGGGTTTGGGCAAAATCAATCAGGATGGTCAAGGCCAGATCAATGGCAGCAGAGCTGTGAAATTCCAGATGTTCACCACAGGATCCCTGTAAAACAACCCCAGCTTCATCCATTTTGTAGACACTACGGGAGTGATCTTTCTGCAAAATGACAATAGAATGCATTCTCGTCACCCGAAATGATAGTGTGTGTCCTGTAAGTAAAGCACTAGATATAGCGCTTGGCGATATGGAAACCACTGAAGTTAGCCGATATTCGAGCGATCTGAGTGTTGCTGATCACGTTAATCTGAATAAAGTCTGATCGAGTAGTCTGCCTGTGAATCCGGAGAGGTAGTGATTTATGGCCCAGGTGAGCACAGCTGAAGATCTGTTAGATCGATATCGGGCAGGGGAGCGAAATTTCCGAGAGTCAAACTTGATCGGAGCCAACTTGGTCCGGGCTGATTTACAGGGGGTAGACTTACGACAAGCCAACCTCTACTTAGCGAATTTGAGTGGAGCGGATCTTCGCAATGCCGACCTCAGCGCCAGTGATCTGAACTCAGCCAACTTGATCGGAGCCAACCTGCAAGGGGTTAACTTGTGGGAAGCCAACATGATCGGTACTGATCTCAGTTTTGCGGATCTGAGTGAAGCCAATTTGAGTGGAGCCTATTTGTGGGAAGCAAAGTTAAATAAGGCAAAGTTAATGAGGGCCGATCTTTCGGAGGCAAAGCTAGGAGGGGCGAGTTTGATGGGAGCTGATCTCACTGGAGCAACGCTACCGGATGGCACTGTTCAGGGGTGATCTAGAACTCAGGGGCGATCCGTAGGGGGTTCCGATCCAGGATCCGATCCCGTTTGGGGAGGATTTGGGGAAGAGAAAGCTCCGGTTGGCGTGGGTGATGCTTGGGGATTTCGTTTTTGCATTCCAGCTTGGAGTGGATCAAACCCGATCGGAAACTGAGTGGAATTATCATAGAAGGCTCGCTTGAGTTTCGCTTTCAAGAGATTCGTTAAACTAAGATCCGCTCCAGAGAGATCGGCTTCTTTGAGATTGGCCTCACCTAATTGGGTATGGGCTAAGCAAGCTCCCTGAAGATTGGCTCGTCGCAGATAAGCACCAAATAGATCAGCATGGGTCAGATCGGCCTGAGCCAGGTTAGCCTTACTCAGATTGGCACCACTCAGGTGAGCAGCAGCCAGACTCACCCCGATCAAGTTCGTCTCTAGCAAGAGAGCTCCATAGAGATAAGCCCCTGCTAAATTACTTTGACTCAGATTGGCTTCACTCAGATCCGATTCCGTCAAAAACGCTTCACTCAAGTCGGTTCCAGTTAAGGAGCTGCAACTTAGATCAGCACCTGAGAGATCCACTGCACACAAATCCTGATGGGAGAGATCCACCCCAGCTAACTCAGCCCGACAAAACTCCCGCACCCCCACAGCATACTGATCCAATACCTTTTCAGCGCTGGCGGTTGCAGACACATTCTGGTTTGGGAAGAATGGTTGGGTTAAGAATTCACCATCTGGATGGACAGGGGGCATTCACGCACCTCATGAACAGGGAACACTCGGAGACGCTCAGTTAGATCAACCGTTGTGAGACTAGAAGACTAACGGCTGAACTGATCACTGGACGGAGGGGGGGCTCGTGGGGGGATTGGACGGTTTGTAATAGGTGGGAGGAGAGGTTCGCCGACAGGATTCGATTTTGATTTCACCCCGCTGGATCCGGCGGTAGATCGAATTCAAGAGGGCAATTTCGTCTGGGGACGCTTCCCCATCATCATTGATCGCAGCAATGATCTCATTGATCTCAGCCTGGGTGAGAATGCCATCGGCTAGAGCTCGATCAGCGATGGTCTTGATCTCGGAGAAGTTCATACCGCCTTTAGCCTGTGTTAGAGCTGGTTTGGGGTCGATCGAGCAACTTACTCGATCTGAATCTCCCCCTGATTGTAACCAGATAAAATCTCTTCTAACACCGCTTTTTCTTCAGCGGAAACAATCCCATCGGCAGCGATCGCCTCTCGAAGTTCCTCCCATTCCTCTTCGGTTAAGCGACCATTGGCCAAAACTCGCTGGGCAATTGATCTAACATGATCAATATCTGTATCTGCATCCATGGTCCAACCTCCGCGAGAGTTTACGTATCTACTTCAACTAGCATACCCTCATGAGGAGAGATCAAAACAGAAATTCGCTAGATGGATATAGGCAACAATGCTCTAGGCCGTACCGTTTTCCCGCTGAGACTGCTGGACGATCTGAGCCATCCGTTTCAAGATCTGTAAGACATCCCATAACTGATTGGGCTTGCGTTGCAGGGAAAAATCTTCAGATAAAGCATAGGATAGTTCACTCTGGGATCGAGATCCGGATGTACGGATCAATTTGATAAAGATAAATCGGTAGCCATTGGTTAAGAGTCCATAGGTTGGTTGGGTTTGATTAGGGCTATCGATCATAGCTACAAGAGCCTGAGGCAGGGCTTCCATGACATCCAGCCGTTTCGATTTAGATTCGATCACAATAGCCCATAAATGCTGATAGAGAACGAGTAGATCAATTCGGCCTCGGATCCGTTCAGAGTCGATCGACAACTCAATCTCAATCTGCTTTTCGGCCATCACGAGAAACGGGAGTCGGGCTAACCCAGCCATCGACAGTAAAGGCGCTAGCACAAACAATTTGATCACTTCTTCATGAAGCGGATATTCCGATAGGGCAAGAAAATCTGCTTTGATTTGATCTAACCAACACTTCTCCTCGTCCGTGATGGGGGGACGATCACCTTGCCACTCCCAAAAGAAGGCATCATCATCGACTTCACTCAGATCAAATCGCTTCTTGACCTCGTGGAGAGATAGATCACTAGCCTGCAAGATCTGCACCATGACCTTAAGCTCCTCCTCCGAGTGAATGCGAGATCCGAGATCCCTTAAGAAATAAACACGCCTGCCAACGGTGCTGAGAGAGCATCCTCCAGATTCGATTGTCCTAACCGTTGCTCTAGCAGATCCATCACTTCTCGACCAAAGTCATGGGGATTGCGATCCCAGGCTTCGAGACAGACTTCCCCAAAGAAGCTACCCATCGGTTCTGGATTCCACAATAGCTTGCGAGCGGTCCAGGGCATCATGGTCATCGGATCATAGCCCGGTTTCAAGATCCCTTGCTTCAGGGCGTAGTCTTCCAAATGGGTATGGGGTTGCAAACCAATGAAAAAGATCGCAGGTTCAACCTTATCTCGACCAAAGATCGCTTCTAACTCGCGGTGATATCGGATCGTTTGCCGAATGGTTTCTGGTCGCTCATCGATCACGTTAAAGGAATAGTTAACTGAGACGAGGTTATTAAATCCAGCAGCTTTCAAATAACGGCAACTCTCTAAAACGATGCGAAGGTTATACCCCATCCGCATTTTCCGAACTAACTCCTGAGATCCACTTGTAATCCCAATCTCAAAGTAGTTCATCCCCGTTTTGACCATCCGATCCGCCAGTTCAGGAGTCAAATTGTCAGCCCGAATGTAGGCGGCCCAATGGATATCCGTCATGCCAGCGGCCAGGATCTTATCCAGTAACTCGATTGCATCATCGATATATTTGCGGGCGGGAATAAACTGGGCATCGGTAAACCAAAAGTTGCGCACCCCTCGATCGTAAAGTTGGCGCATTTCCGCCACCACTTCATCGGCAGGATTGATCCGCACCTGCTTGCCTTCGATCACGGTATAGACACAGTAGCAGCAATTGTGGGGACAACCACGCTTGGTTTGAACACCGAGATAAAAGTCTCCGCCCTCCAGGTAGTATTCAAACTCTGGCCAGATCTGTTCAATGTAGTCATAATTACAGGCGGTCTTCTGGAGGGGTTGTGGGGGTTCATGGATCATGCCCGGACGAGGCTGTGTGATCCCGACGGTGTAGCAGCGCTCTGGATCGAGGGGGTGATTCTGGATCAGTTTTTCCAGGAGGGTTTCCCCTTCGCCCACGGATACGATGGTTCCTTTGGGAAGGGATCGGCCCAGTTGTTCGTAAAAGACACTGACTGCACCGCCGCCTAGAACCGCTCGGACCTGGGGTTGATACCGGCGGGCTCGACGGATCCCGGTGCGGACTAAGCCCGTATTGCGCCAGATTTCTCCGTAGTAAGCCGCGATCAGACGCACGCTGTTGATCGATCCTCGGAATTTGCGGATCAGGTTGGGGGAGTAGAGAAACTCAAACGAATGCTGCAGCAGGTTGCCCGCTCGACCGTTGACGGGAGCATACACCTGAATATCCCGCCAAGAGAATACCAACAGATCCGGTTGGAACTCATCGATCTGGTCGATCATTTTGCGCCGGAAGTCGAGGGGCGGAAAGGTGCCCATATCAAAGATCCGTTGCTCCACCTGCGGGAAGAGCTTATGCACATGATCGGCGAGATACACGGCTCCGATCGGGAAGATGGGGTTGCAGGGAAGACGAATATAAAGGATCTTCTGGATCGTGTGGGTGGAGTGGGAGGCTTGGCCCCCTGGAGGGAGTGGCTGGTTGTCCTGGAGGGGTTTGCGAATCTCCTGGATCGTTTGGGTGGTCATGATCCAATACTGGCCTCAAGCTGCTGCAGTTTACCTTTCTTCATCCACTGTAACCCTGGTTTGGGGAAGCGTGAGCTGGAGATCGAGAATGTGGTGATTGAGGTCTTCGGTCGCTTGCTCTAATGATCACAACGGCAGCCACAGATCTGGATCACGATGAAGATGTTTGGCGCAGATAGGATCGGGATCCTACCCTTAGCTTCCGTACTGCCCACACCAATCAATATATAGCAATCAGAGATCAAATGTGAGAAGGTGATGATCCTGCTTACGCTCTAGGAGAATGCTCGAAGCGGAAGGCTCCTGAAGGATCTCATTTTCAAATCGGACTGCTATGGTGCTAGCCGTTGCTATTAGCCTTGATCTCGGTTTCAATAATCTCTTTGATCAACTCTGGCAGTTCCTTTTCTAGGCTCACAGCTTTTTGCTTGAGACTTTGATACATCTCAATATCGTCACCTTCCCAGACCAGATCGATTCTTCTCCCATCACTACCCGTAACACGAAACGTCCCTAAGGGGATCCCTTTGGGCACTTCAAAAAATACTTGATTATTGAGAATCAGCTCCGGCTACTGAGAATCGCTAACCAAGGAATCAGCTATTCAGGGTTCAAGTTCTTTAAAGTCCAAATGAATCAAAGTGCCCTAATTTTTGCTGACAACCAAACAATCAGCATCACCTGCTTATACTGATTTTGATTTGATCACAAATAATGCAAAAGCACTATATTTTCAAAAAGTCACCCTCCGCCTCGCTAAAGGGCGCGGCTTTAGACCCAGTTTTTTGGTAAGGTCGATCCTGAGTTTTTGAGCATCGATTCCAAACTGTGAGGAATTAAACATGTTGGGTGGGTTTCGTGGATTCAATCAATCTCGCTGGCGTTGGGCGATCGCGTTGATCTCAATGGTGCTCTCAGCTGGGTTAATCGTGGTTGGGCTAGGGGGTGTACATCCGGAAGTGGCTTCGGATCCCCATGCAGTCTCTAACCCGTCGATGGGAACAATGGGTGCGGCCTTGGCACAATCCGGCAGGGATCTGCCCACACCCGTCCAATTGGAGTTACCCCCTAGTCTAGCGCGGGTGTCTTACAACGAACGGGAAGGAGATTACTTTGATGAAATTGACGCTCTAGGCCCTCAAGGATCCTATTTACAGTGGCCGTTCTACCCCATTCCGGTGTATATCCAGGACGACAATGATCAATGGTTTACCTTTGTTGAACAAGCTGTCCAAGATTGGTCTGAGTATGTACCCATGAAGGTGGTTGATGATCCAGACCAAGCGATTATCGGGATCTCGATCGAACGGGTGCCTCGGATGGCAGGGATCAGTGGGGCAGCTCGACCGGAATTCTTGTTTGCTTCAGATGGATCGTTTCAACAGCATGTCACCATTATCATTGGGGAATTTCAGGGATTAGCGGAAGTTACAGGAGTGACTCGTCATGAGATTGGTCACGCCCTAGGGCTCTGGGGCCACAGTGCCAATCTTCGAGATCTGATGTATGGCGGCAACCATGCGGCTCGAACGGGTGGAGCTCGTGCACTCCGTGTGCCTCAAATTCGCCCCCGTGATCTGAATACGATCCAACGAGTCTATGAGCAACCGACCTTAGTGGGTCAGATCTTTCCTGAAGAGATCCGCCAACTCCTCCGCTAATCGTTTCTCAGACCCAACCTGCTGCCTGCAGTGCTTCCCAGCATCGTGTTGAGCACTGATCCGAGGTGAGTTCTGTGAGGGAGATCCATTGGATTCCTTTGGGGCCGACCTCCTCTGGATCGCTGCAGGTCAATTCGGTAGGGCGCTGATCGAGTTCACAGTCATACATAATGTGGAGAGCATGGTGTTGCTTCCTTTCCCCCTTGGAGTAAAAGCGTTCTGAGATCCCTAACAAGCGCTTGATCCGAAACTCACGGATCCCAGTTTCCTCCCAAACCTCCCGCCGCAGCGCTTCTTCTAAAGACTCTCCTGGATCCACTCCACCCCCAGGCAGATCCCAGCAATTGGGCTCCGATCCCGTCATCTGATGCAGAACCAGGACACAGCCCGCATCCACAAACAACCCTATGGCGGTCACTCTGATCCTGGTTTCTAGCCCCCTAGCTTGATCAGACAGATCGGTTGCTGCTCCCATAAATCACTCCTCATCCGATGCATGAACAGGATCGATTGATTCTGCTGGACAGGTGCTGTCTTAGAACAATCGCTCATAGCCATCTTAGGACCAGAGTGCAAGCTGTAACTGTATCCACAACGAGAATCGATCAGAATGTCACTAGTAGATCAATCAAAGACTAGTCAAGGAAACCAGAGAGAAGGCTCAAGCTACTTGAAGTTTATTCAATAATTTCTATAATCAATCGAAAATCTCACTGAAGAACGGGTGCGTCTCTTGACTTGGATCAGGAGCTCCGATAGGATTGGGCCAAAGTATTCTAAGTGATACCATAGATTCAACTAGGCAGGTTCTCATGAAAAAAGCTGAAGTCGGATCCTCTCATGTCCCGACTCCATCTCGTTCTGATCGGTTTTGGGGTTTGGATCTCACCAGTATGCTGACATTGGCAGGGTTGAGTATTTGTAGTGTGGTGTTTGTGGTGGTGGCCGGATCTGCTGGGTTGGGCCGCGTGACGGTGCATCGACTGACGATCGGAGCGGGATCGCGGCAAGGGGAAAGCTATCTGCTCAGCGAAGCCCTCAAAGAAGTCGTTGAGCGACACTATGCCAATGTTCGGATCGAAGTGCAGGAGACAGGAGGTACTTCTGAGAATCTATCGCTGTTGGAATCGAATGAGGTGCAACTGGCTACGGCTCAGGCTGATGTTTCGGCAGGTCCAGCAGCTCGAACCTTGGTGATCCTTTACCCTGATCGGTTTCAGCTATTGGTTCCCCCCGGCTCAACTGTAAACGCATTTGATGATCTGCAGGGGTTACGGATTGCCTTGCCGCAGGAAGGAGGGCAGTTTCGATCATTTTTGGATATTGCGGCCCATTTTGGCTTGCGGGAAACGGATTTTACCTTTGTGGGAACAAATGAGCAGTTAGCTAATAATGCCTTTCTCAGTGGTCAAGCCGATGCTGTCTTTCGGGTTCGAGCTCTGGGTAATCCCTCAATTTCTGAAGTTGTCCAAACGGGGCAAGCAAAACTGATCTCGATCCAACAAGCGGCAGCCATGCGGATCAAGTATACAGCCTTTGAGCCTTCCGTGATCCCACAAGGAACGTATCAGGCAAATCCGCCGATCCCCGATATTGCCCTACCCACCATTGCTGTTCAACGATTGCTGCTAGCTCGTTTCAGTGTCGATGATCAAGCCGCTCTTGCCATCACAGAAGTGTTATTGGAGCGACGCCAGGAATTGGCAGATGCGATCCCCGATCAAGCAGCCCATGTGCGGCCTCTGCTAGCGGATGTCACCTCCCCACTCGGAGAAGGTCGGATCAGTGCTCCGGTGCATCCGGGTGCTCAAGCCTACTTTGAGCGGGATCAGCCCTCCTTTCTACAGGAAAATGTTGACTATATTGGTTTTTTAATGTCGATTGTTTTGCTAGTGGGATCCTGGTTATGGGAGCTCAAAAAGATTTTGGAGCGCCGCCAGAAGAACAAAGCAGACATCTACAGCAAAGAAGCCATCCAGCTGATGAATGACTCACGGACTTGTCAGGATTACGCCAAAGTTGAGCACTATCGCCAACGGTTACTCCAATTGCTGACCGAAACGGTGAGTGATCTGGATAATGATCAGATCTCCGAAGAATCCTTCCAATCCTTTCGGGTGGTCTGGCAGATCGCAATGGATGTGGTGCGGGAACAACAGGCTATGCTACAACGAAACCTGCTGCAACAACAGCAACAACGCCAGAAGCATCAACCCGCTTCTCGATAGATCACTAGATCACTATCCAGGCTAAGGCTAGCAACCGCGACTTCTTGATCCTGAAAGCTACCCAGTGAACTATTGACCCAGAAAGAAATAGCTAACGGTTAACTCATCAAGCGTCAATGAATAGAGATCCTTTGCACTGACTTTATCAATAATTAGGTAGAGCGATAGGAAAGATTTCAGAGCCTGAGGATTCTACAATGGCTTCTGATCGGAATGCTCTAGCCACGATCCATTGACACAGGCCAGTAGCGTCCACACCAATAAATTGATCCGACCATCCAGATACACACTATCTAACAAGCCAGAGACAAAGTAACAGATCAAGGCCATATTTAACCCCAACAGGATCGGTTTCATCCCCGGATCGGTCCATCGCCAAGCCTGCCAGCCCCGCGCTAGAATCCAGCCCCAAATGCTTAAAGACACGATCAGAAAGATGATCCCACCTTCTGCAGCTAGGTTCAAATAAAGATGATGCGCATGACCCAAGTTTTCGGGAGGGGGAGGGATCTGAGCCTGGTAGAGGGCAGCAAAACTTTGCCAACCCCAGCCTTGCAGAGGTCGATCGCGGATCATCTCCAGGGCAAAACTCCATGCATCCAACCGATTCAGAGTCGAGCTAAAAAACTCAGCCTGTCGATCGATGGTTTCCGCTAACCGCTGCCAGATCAATGCAGGCACAATCTGCCGCAACCCCCACCAATCCAAAGCTGCGCCCACAGGCAAGCTACTTAACCCCAAAAAGCCAACGATCCATCCCCACCGCCGCTCCACCCCCAAAAATCCCAAGATCCCGATCCAAGCAACCGCCCACCCATTGCGAGAACGAGTTAGCACTAACAGAGGGATCCCCAATCCAATCACGATCAGAGCCAACGCCCGCTTCCGATCACCCCACGCCAACCCCACCGCCAAACTCAACACCATCACCAAATAGATCGCCAACGTATTGGCTGAGGTAAAGATCGAGGTTGGTCGATCCCCTAGTTTCAGGCCAAACAGAAATAGTCCAAACAGATCCAAACGCACATGCCAGCCCAACCAATACTGTCCATAGCCTAGGATCAGCACGATCACACTACTCACCACCACCACCTGGATCACCCCGATCCGGGCCGAAGCTGAACGCAGCGCCTGACTCATCGCTAAGAAAAACAGGGGAAAGGGTAAATAGACAAACACCCCTGGCCAACTCAGCTGCCAATCATTGGCCAAGATCGTCACGATCCCAATCCAGATCATTAATCCCACCAAGACGAGGTTGAGCGGATCGGGTTGCCAAAGAGATCGCTGCTGCCACCGCTGCCGCACCCACCAGCCTGTGCCAGTTGCTACTAATACCAAACTAGGTAGCACATTCACCGGGATCAAGGCCATAGCCACCTGGAGCCAGCGAATGGCCCAAAAGGGGTGCGAGATTGTAGTCCTGGAGAGTGGCTCAGAATGGGATTGAGAAACGTTCACCGACATATCCTTTGGCGAGAGGGTCTGGGAACCATTAACGCAAGAAGCGCACCATTAATAATGTCCCAATCCCGCCAAAAATGATGTTATGACTCCATGCCGCTAACCAGGGAGCCACCGCCCCCGCTTCCCCTAAACTGCGCGACACATTCAAGATCACATAATAGACAAACACCAGCAAGATCCCTAGGACAACCCCCCCATAGCGTCCCACTTTGCGTGAGGTATGAGTGGCCAAAGGCAGCGAGATCAAGACGGCAAAAAAGCTGGCCAAAGGCAACGAAAACCGCATATGCCATTCGGTTCGTAGATCCTGAGTTTTGAGGTTGGATCGAGCCAGATTCCGGATCCGTTGGCTGAGATCGGGGAGGGATAGCTCATCGGGAGCCACAGGAGGGAGCATCAGCGTGGAGAGATCATCGGAGACTTGGAGGCGTTGACGACGAAAGGGTCGCTCTTGCCAGGTGGTGCCGTCAGCGTTATAGAGGTGGGTCACACCCTCTTCCAGATCCCAGTCTTGACCGTTCCAGCGAGCTGATTTAGCGAGGATCACTTGTTTTAATTGACGTTGCTGACCTTCGGCTTCAGGTTCGACGTGCAAGATCGTCAACTCCCGCATAGTATTGCGAATCGGATCCACCTCTCGGATAAAAAACCACAGATGATCCTGCGTTTTGAAAAAGACATCTTGATTTTGAGTCTCCTGCTGTTGCGCCACTAAAGCACGTTGATCGATCGTGCGGATCTCCTGACGACTGGGCGGTACCATGCCATTACTGATCCCAAACGAGACCCCACTCATCACGACCCCCATGATCAGGATCGGGAGAAAGATCCGGCGAAAGGGGATCCCGCTAGCTCGCATGGCTGTCAGTTCACTATTTCCACTCAACTTGCCCAAGGTCAACATCGTGGCAAACATTCCAGCGATCGGCATCGCTAATACGGCAGTTGCAGGCATATCCAGCAGCAACAGTTTCAACACATCCAAGGGTGGCACCCGATCATCGACTAAGCGCTCGGCCAAGTTGAACAATTTGCCCACAGTCAACAGCAAGGTTCCCCCCCCCACTCCAGCCAGGATCGGGGTCAACATCTGGCCAAATAGGTA
>CAZONZ010000071.1:0-13476 GCA_964581005.1 uncultured bacterium | reverse complement strand
ACAAACAAACCCACAAAGAAGATCACAACAGCATAAACACTGATTTTCAGAGCCAACATAGTACAGATCCTCGCAGTAATCAAACAGTAACAAACAACAGAAGGGATCACACCAAACGGATCATGGGGAGCATCTCTCACATGTGTGGAGGAGATGGGGTTAGCTTTGAGCCGATCCTGTCAGACAAGATGACACGAAACGTAAAGCTAAATGAAGGTTGCTCTCATTTTATCGTGTCCTGGACCGTTAACCCTACCCAGATTGAGGTTCTCTCCCATGACTGGGCAGGGATCCAATATAATCCAATGATCCAAGGGTCCAAGCCCGATCAGGCCAGCAGGACTTCACCTTTCAGCATTCGAGACGCTGCACTGAGCAACTCTTCTTCGAGGTAAGGCTTGGTGAAATAGGCCGTTGCTCCTAACTCTTGAGCAGTGCGGCGATGCCGTTCGGCACCTCGTGAAGTCAGCATCGCAATCGGTCTCTCTTGGAGGGCTGGATCTTCTCGAATCCGGGAGAGCAACTCCAAGCCGTCCATCCGTGGCATCTCGATATCGCAGAAGATCAGATCGCAAGGCAAGCCACCCCGCAATTTCTCCCAGGCATCCTGACCGTCGCGGGCTTGTTCCACCCGATACCCCACTTTGTTGAAGGTCATCGAGAGGAGCTCGCGTACCGTGATCGAGTCATCGACAATCAGCACGGTTGTCTGATGCTCTGGCTCGGATTGAACTACATCACCGCGATCATCATCACCCAACAGACGGGCAATATCACGCCGCATCCGGCCTTGGGCCATATCCACCAACTCGATGATGTCCGCGATCGGGAGCACTCGACCATTCCCCAATACCGTTGCCCCAGCAATGCCAGGAGGCTTCAGCACTGGACCCCGGAGCTGTTTGATAACGATCTCTTGTTCTTCCACAAAGCTATCGACCTGAAGCGCAACATGCTGACCCGCACTCTGCAAGATCACGATCGGAACGATCCCTTCTTCTTGCGAGATACTGTACACCTCAGAACGGCTTCGACTATGGGTGCGGCTATAGCCCAACAGTTCCGACAACGGCTGGAAGTGCAAGCGCCGATCGCGCCACGGGATTGATGGACGGCCCTTCTCATCCGGCTCGATCTCATCGTTGGGAATATCCAGCATTTCTTCAACACCATCCAGCGGGAAGGCGATCAAGGCCCGATCACTGATGCAAACCATAGCCTTAGAAATACTCAAGGTTAGAGGCAAGCGGATCGTGAACGTGGTCCCCTGACCTGCAATTGAATCAACCTGAATGCTGCCGCGTAGTTCGGTAATGTTGCGTCGAACCACGTCGAGACCCACACCCCGACCGGCTAGATCATCAACCTCTTCTGCACTCCGACCGCTAAAGCCAGGATGGAAGAGAACGTTGTAGACTTCATCATCGATTGCGTCAGCTTGGATCAAGCCCAATTTCAGCGCCTTAGCCTTGACTTTCTCCACATTGATCCCGCCCCCATCATCACTAACCACGATGATCGTTTGGTTCCCTTGATAGAAGGCGTTGACCGAGATCTTGCCCTCTGGAGATTTGCCTTTACCCCGCCGTGCTTCTGGAGTTTCGATCCCGTGAACCAGGGCGTTGTTGACCAAGTGAGTCATCGGATCGTAGAGCTCCTCCAAGATCGCCTTATCAATCAAGGTGTCTCGCCCTTCGACGTTGAGATTGACCTGTTTACCCGTTTTGATCGACAGATCACGGATGGCACGAGGCAATCGATCGGAGATCTGCGAGAAGGGGACCATTCGAGCCCGGTTCAGACCTTCCTGCAGCTGGGTTGTGACTTGGCGGAACTGACGGGTGATCTGCTCCGTTTCATCGACACCGAATTGAATATCTGAAGAGGATTCCCTGACTCGCACGATCAACTCGATCATTTCTTGGGAGATCGCGTGGAAGGCCGTGAATCGATCCATCTCCAGAGCATCAAACTCTCGACCGGAGGCATGATCACCACTCGCGGGCCGCATCGCCCCCATTAAGGCTCCAGCACGACTAGGTTCGCCCCGACTGGCCAGGAGAGCAGACTCTAGCAAGGATCGATCGTATTGATCTTGCATTCGCTGGCCTAACTCGGTCAGTTGTTGCACCCGATCCAGCAAACCATCCAGGAACTGGCGCAGACGGCCCTGGTTCTGCTCCAGACTGTTTCGGTTAACCACCAATTCCCCAACGAGGTTGTTGATCGTGTCAAGGTGGCGAACTTCAACCCGCATGGTCTGGTTACTGAAGGCAGCAGTAGACGGTCTCCGCCCTGTTGTTGCAGGCTTACGAGCTGAGTCAGGCAGATAGGGGGAGGTTGGTACAGAGGAAGCAGGAACTGGTGTAGGAGTTGCCGGAGCGGCAGGAGCTGGAGCTGCTGGAGCTGGTGTAGGGGTTGATGGCTCCAGATCGAATTCCAATCCCTCTAGAAGGGAATCTAACTCCGCATCCAATGCATCTACGACAGCCGCAGTAGGTGCTGATTCTGCTGCCGAAGCTGCAACTGTTTCAACGAGAGGAAGATCCAGTTCAAACTCAGATAGATCCAGATCGGAAAGATCATCAACGGGAGCCTCTGGGGCAGAAGCCGGAGCCTCATCCCCTTCATCAAACAAGGCTGCTAAATCGTCAAGATGAAGACCACTTTCCGGTGCGGGCGTTGGTTCAGTCGAGGCCGAAGCCGATCCCTCACTCCCAAATCCATCCGCAAATAGCGAGGAGAGCTCATCGTCAAAATCACTACCCATCTCCGATCCACTTGGAGTTGCAGGGGCTGGCTCGGCTTCTGGTATCGCTGTCGTATCGGTATCGTCCAGGAAGAAGCTGCTCAATTCATCAAGATCCACCTGACCGTCTCCATCGGTATCCACCAGAGATCGGCTGCTAGTAGAGGCATCCAGTGACAGGGAGGCATGATCTGGTTCATCCCCAAACAGAGAATCCAGTTTGCCAAAATCGTCCAAGGTGTCTGAGGTGTCTGACTCTAGTGAGGAACCGAGATCAAAGCTTTCCAATTCTGGCGCAGGAGTAGACGCTTCAGGCTCAGGAGTTGCCTGCACAGGGGTCTCGTCAAACAAACGGTCAAGGCCAAAGCTGCCAAATTGGGACTCACTCGCATCGGATGCTTCGATCGATTCAGCCTCAGCACTACCCAACTCTGATCCAAACGGATCTCCTGCACCAGCCTGATCCCATTCAGACACTTGGGGGGTCTCCCCAAACAGGCTATCTAGGGCAAAGGCATCCAAATCCTCAGAATCCCCAGATGCCTGAACATCACCAGTCTGCTCCAATCCAGAATCTGCGCCTGCGTCTCCAAAGAAGCTGTCTAAGTCGAGAGCATCCAAATCGTCAGATCCCTGCACATCGCCTACCTGCTCCGATCCAGAATCTGCAGATGCGTCTTCAAAGAGACTATCTAAACCCAAACCACCTAGATCGTCAGATCCTTCAGGGCCAAGAGCTGACTCCAAATCGGCTGATCCTTGATCCATCAAGCCTGCGGCTTCAGTTGGGGCTTGACCAAAGGCATCATCAAACTCCAGAGCGGGTCGATCATCTGACTCCGATCCACCGGATTCAAACAAACTCTCAAAACTAAACTCATCTTCCGCAGTAGCCGGTAGCGGTTCTTCTCCCTCTGGTTGATAGGCTTGATGGCTTGCCACTGCAGCCACTGATTCGATCGGGGGTTCTGGAGCCTCTGTGAGCGAATCGGTTGCCTCAAACAAGCTTTCAAAGTCTAGTCCACCCAGATCAGACCCCGCATCACTCAGCGCAATGCCGGAATCTGCCGGGATCTCCTCACTCATGCCACCCAACAGATCATCCCAGCCATCACCGCTATCCTCAGTCATGGGCTCAGCACCGACTGGATCCAATTCGGCTGAAGCTTCAGCAGGCTCTAAACCGAACAGGCCAGAAAGATCGGCTTCTAATTCAGCGGCATCTGCAGGCGTTTCCTCCGCAAGATCACCAAACAAGTCCACTAGATCGGTGTCACCCTTTGCTTCTCCGATCCGTTGAGACAGTTCGGCTGAATCGGGTTCAGATTCCAAGGATCGGCGCGAGGCCCCTGTAATACTGGCCAGATCGAGAGAGGGCTCTTCAATCTCAGACAATTCCTCAGCGTTGGCAAAGATATCCGCAAAGGCTGATTCTTCGTCGGCACCGAGTTCCAAGGGCGTTGGGCTAAAGTCGGATCCCACCGGATCACTCTCTAGCCCCGTGCCTAAACCGCTCAGATCAGGGAGTTCGAATGAATCCTCAATTCCTGCTGCAGCAGACTCAGCTGGGCTGCTTACCTCTTCAGCTTCCAAGCCCAATCCAGCCCAGCCATCGTGATCCTGACCCAAGTCGCCAAACAAATCTGCTGCATCAAAGTCTTGCTCAACACCTGCAGGTTCAGCCGGGGATTCACCCAGATCAAAGGCCGCTGCAAGAGAGTCTCCTCCGAATAGATCGGTGTCAGATGCTTCCGGTTGAGGCAAATCCCAGGAATCCAGGGCACCCAGATCATAGGCTTCTGGTTCAAGATCTTGAGCTGCAGCTGTTTCTTGAGGCAGATCCCAGGAACTCAGATCACCCAGATCCACTCCTGCACCCAGATCCGCAGCCTCATCTGTATCCGCTCCTGCCATGTCCCACGAGCTCAGATCACCCAGATCGTCACCTGCAGTGAGTCCTTCTGCTTCAACTGCAGCGTCTGATCCACCCAGATCCCAAGATCCTAAGTCACCCAGATCGGCGCTTGTTGCAAGATCGTCTGCTGTCGCTGATGCTGCTTCCGCTCCACCCAGATCCCAGGATCCCAAATCACCGAGATCGGCGCCCACTCCTTCCGACTCAGTTGCCTCACTCTGATCGGGTTCACCCATCCACAGACTTCCGAGATCACCCCAGTCATCGGCTCCTGATTCCGTCATTCCCTCAGGCTCACTCAAACCAAGATTGGCAGCCTCAAGCTCTAGTTCTAGTCCACTTGCCGGTTCTAGATCCTGATCTAGATCGCCCCAACCCAGATCATCCGCTCCAGCTAGCTCCTCACCTCCAGTCAAAGAAGCAGCAGGCATCAGATCTTCAACGCTGGATCCATCCAACAAATCGCCCGCTTCACTAAACGCTTCGGCTAGAGCTGTATCACTCAATTCAACAACCTCAAACTCCATGTCAGCAGCAGGTGGAGGGACGAAGGCTAATAACTCTGCTGAGGCTTGAATGGTCGTAGGCTGGCCCGCTTGAAGGGCTTGGTGACCCGCTTTCAGATCCCGTAACACAGGTAAAGCCAGATCTCGCAAGTTCAGATCGGGACGGGCCACACCATCGCTAGCGACCTGAACCAATGCTTGCCACTGGGGCCACCCTTGATCGGCTCCGATCTGGTGGAGAGCTTCCAGGTGTTGCTGGAGTCCATGTCGGGCATTGGGGTGATCCGGTTGCTTGAAGAGAGCCAGCATTTCCTTGAGGATGCGGGGGATCTCTTGAGCCAGAACAACTTGAGAGGTTGGGAGCGTTGGCACAGGGGCTGCTGCTACAGGTTCAGGGACTGCTACAGGAGGTTCGACAGCCTCAGGTGCAGCACTTTCCCCTCGCATTAACCGATCAACATGGGCCTCAGCTTCAACCAGGATCGGCTCTGTTTCTGCCACTGCCGCCTGACTGGATGACTCAGATAGATATCCAGCTTCCTGCACCTCTTCTATTAAGCGGGAAAGGGTGTCATAAGCCCGCAGCATCAAACTTTCTAAATGCTGATCCGCTGGGATCTGGCCGGGATGATTACGAAAGATGCTGAAAATATCTTCCATCCGGTGGGTGATCTTTTGGATAGCACTCAAGCCCAACTGAGCCGATCCCCCTTTGATCGAGTGGGCCGCTCGGAACAGTTCTTCGATAAATTCAGGATCACTAATATTGGTCTGCAGACTCAGCAAGCTTTGCTCGATCGTGGTCAGGTGATCGCGGGCCTCCTCCAAAAAGAAACCGAGGATCCGTTTTTGGGCTTCGGTCATGGCGGGGGGGGCTTCCGCTGCAGGGGCCGGAGCAGGAGCCGGAGTTGGGGCAGGTTTCGCAGCGGGGGCAGTTTTGGCTTGGGCCATTGCCACCAATTCAGCTGAGGGTTCAACCTGATCCGCATTGCCTGCCATCAGAGCTTGACGGCCATGCTTGAGATCTCGCAATGAGATCAGGGCTAAACTGCGGAGATCACTCCCCGGATTCGCAATGGCATCACACACCGCACGAGTCAGCTTTTGCCAGCCTGCCAACTTGTGGGTAACCCCGATCTGGTAGAGAGCTTCTCCCACCTGAGCCAGCTGAGCGCGAACATCGCCACCTTTTTGCTTGAAGAGCTCCACCATCTCGCGCAAGTGTTGCGGGATCGTTTGGTTGAGAGCAACTTGGAGATCGGGTTTAGGAGCAGCAGCGGCAGGAGCAGGAGCAGCCTTAGGCGGAGCCGGTTTGGCTGAGGCTGGAGCAGCTTCACCCAAGAGCTGGTAGATGTGAGTTTCCGTTTCAGCAAAGATCGGCTCCATTTCGGCTAGAGCAGCATTGCCGACTGATTCCGGTAACCCATTCGGTCCTTGCAACTGTTCCAGCAAGGTTGAGAGTGTATCGAACCCTTGCAACAGCAGGGTCTCAAGGTGCTGATCCACAGGGACACGGCCCTCACGCGAGCGGAAAATGTTAAAGAAATCTTCCATTCGGTGAGCGATCCGCTGAATGCTACTCAATCCCAGCATGGCGGATCCACCCTTGATCGAGTGAGCTGCTCGGAACAACTCATTGATCAATTCGGGATCATTCATACTGTCTCGTAGGCTGAGGAGCCCCTGCTCAATGGTGGTGAGGTGGTCACGGGCTTCCTCGATAAAGTAGCCCAAGATCCGCTGCTGTGCTTCCTGGTTCATGACTGGAGTATCCTCCGATCGCCCTCAAGCTGTTGATAACACTTAAACTGATGTCGTAGCCAAAGTCTCATGCAAACGTGATGGATGGTGGATTTATCCGTTTGGTCCAATGGATTCGATTAGACCCTGTTCGATCCAGGTTTAGCCGTGCAGAAGGTGGAGTGAGAACAGGCTGATTCTGGATAGGGTACCCAATTTTGCTCTCAGATCCAACACTCCCTATTCGATGGCTGCTGCCGTGATCCGGATATGAGATCCTTACTCATCGCCGATCCGGAATCGACCCACAGAAGACTGCAGTTCGCGGGCAATTCCGACCAGCTGCATCAAGGAACTGGCGACTCGCTGCGATTCTTTCGAGGTTTCATTCGCGGTACTCTCGACGCTTTCCATCACCTGGGCCACCGATCGAGAGGTTTGAGTCTGTTGCACCGTCACATCGGAGATGCCTCGGACCAGACTGTCAATTTGGCGACTCACCTCAATAATCTCGTCCAGACTGCTCTTGGCTTGTTCAGCCCGTCGTGTCCCCTCGATCACCTGCTGCGTCCCTTCTTCCATAGCGGTCATCACGTTGCCCGTTTCCGACTGGATCTGCAACACGATCTGCTCAATTTCCTTGGACGCTTTCGCTGCCCGATCCGCCAGCTGTCGGACCTCATCCGCCACGATCGCAAAGCCTCGACCCGATTCACCTGCACGTGCCGCCTCAATACTGGCATTTAACGCCAGCAAGTTGGTTCGAGAAGCAATCTGTGAAATCAAAGCCACGATCTTGGAAATTTCTTGAGAGGATTCAGCCAAGCGCTTCACCTTGCGCGTGGTTTCAGCCACCGTTTCGCGGATCTCCAAGATACCGGACACCGTCCGATCCACAGCTTCTCCACCCCGCAGAGCAGCCTCGGAGGCCTGACCCGCCACTTCCGTTGCTTCGCGGGCGTTGCTGGCCACCTGCTGAATCGAGTCATTCATTTGCTGAACCGAATTCAGAGATCGGGAAATATCTTCAGCTTGACGCAACGCATCTGCCGACAAACTACGGGCAAATTCTTCGTTTTGATAAGCTGCGTCATTCACCGCGACCGCCGCCTTCTTCACCTGGCCGACAATGTCGCGCAAGCTGCGGATCGTTAGGTTAAAGGAGTCCGCAACCGCACCAAGGACGTCTGCCGTCACTTCGGCTCGGACTGTCAAGTCCCCACGAGCTGCCCCTTCCACATCGTCCAGGAGTCGGATCACTTGGCGCTGCAGATCTTCCTTCGCTTGTCCCTGTTCTGTGGCTCGTTGTTGCAACTCAGAGATGTTGGCCTCGATCGACCCCACCATCTGATTGAAGCCGCTGGCCAATCGACCCAGCTCATCATCGGCTCCCACCGTCGCCCGGACTCCATAGTTGCCTTCCGAGAGGGCCACAAAATGGGCGGCTAACTCATTGCTTGTGTTGCGGGAGTGCTTAGCCACCGAGGATCCGAGCATCGATCCAACGGCAAATCCACCCAGGGCTCCACCGGCCAAGCCACCCACCGCCGAGATGTTGTTGAGATTGGCAACTCCCAAGCCTGCGTAGATCCCTACCCCAACACCCAGGCCAACCACGCCTTGAATCAAGGAGAGCATCACGTGTTTGCTCCCTGCTGGCCGATTTTGCAACCAAGCTGGACCAACCTGGATCGAGGGCTCAACCGAGGCTGTCTGACTGAATGAAGCAGGTGCAGCAACTGAAACGGTAGCCGGACCTGCAGGCGATGGGCTCGGCGCAGCAGAAGCGGCTCCTCCAGCATCCCCACCCGCTTGACTGGGTTGGCTAGCTCCAGGAGTCGCAAATAGGTTATCGATCTGATCCCCTCCCTCAATGGCGGCAATCTCTTGATCGAGGCTATCCAGATCATCCATGTCAAACAGCATGGTGCCTGCAGCGTCAATCGGACTTTCGGTATCGACGGCATCGGGAGCCGGGATCGGTTCACTCAAAGGATTGGCTAATTCCGTGGGGAAGCTGTCATCAAAGGGAGAATCAACTGAGGCTGTGTCAGCCGTGGGCGAGATCGGTTGAGCTGAGCCAAAGCCACCAAAATCATCATTGGTTGCTAATTGAGTGACCTCTTCTCCCTCAACATCAGTGGCACTCTGGCCAAACTCATCCAGGAAGTCAAACTGATCATCAGATGCATCACCCATGGCATAGTTGCTGCTGGCTGGGCTGGGTGTGGCTCCATAGTTTGAGGAGCTGTAGCCAGATGAGCTGGAAGGGGAGGAACTGTAGTTGGATGATGAGGCAGGGGCTGAACTGGAGTGGGCTACGGGTTCATCATTGAAGCTGGTGCCAAACAGATCATCGACCTCGAAGGGATTAGCCTGACCTTGGGGGTTGGATTGTTCCACGTTCGTTTCGGCAAAGGGATCGGCGCTATCCTGAGTTCCAAAAATGCTATCAATATCGGCAAAGGGATCGTCCTGAGAGCCTGCTGCAAACGGATCGTCCTGGTTCGTCGGCATATCGGGCAACTGATCGAGATCGGCAAATTCATCATCTACCGGAACCGTGCTGCCGATCGGGGATGAATCCTCCGGCAGACCAGCAGGCATGAGTTCTCCTAACTGATCGAGGCCATTTTGAGCAGCCTGCACGAGTTCTGGGTTGCTGGTTGCTTGCAGAACATGTTCATAGATCCGGCGAGCCTCAGAGAGCTGTCCTGCCTGCTGCTGAGCAGACGCAAGCCAGAGCTTTAAGCCGTGATCGTCGGGGCGGGCATTAACGATCTGGTTAAACAGCTGCACCGCCTGGGTGTAATCCCCATTGCCAAAGGCTGCTATCGCCTTCTGGATGTCTCTCTGATAGTCTGGCACCGAAATCATGGTTCCTCCCTCATACTGTGCAATCTGTGCAATCAACTACAGGGCAAGCTAACGACAGGTCAATCAACAATGGGGCACTCAACACCAGAGACTTAAAGGTAGTTGGATCGATCCGTGGGCTGAGGATCGGTGACACAATCGTTTCGTTTATAGTGATTCGTACCGTCTCGTTTGATCCGATGGGCTGTCGTGATAGGGACTGTCATGATGACGGTCTTGATCCAGACAGGTGGCAAACTAGACGGAGTCCAGCCTCCCTGTGGCTATCAAGCTTGAGCCCATCAAGCTGGCGCACATTTGGGTCACTGACCTATTTTGGATATCCCTCAACACTATCTTCTTATAGCCTCTTCCAGCACAAGGGGCTGCTATTTTGCTCAAGCTGCCCACTGAGTTGAGCGCAAAACCGCCGTATGATCCAATAACGGAAGCTGAGGACGGCCATCGCCGGGGGACCATTCCCCTCGAATATAGGGGGTCATGGCAGGTGGGCAACTGGTACTGGGCAAAGCAGCTTCAGCTTTCAACCACTCCATACCCACGATTAAATCCACTGCTAAGCCCATGAGCAAATCTTGTTGATCCAACACCGCAATGATCGGAATTTCGGATCGATCCACATTTAAGGGAGTGGACTCTCCCAAGAACTGGCCCAGATCGGCAACCCAAATGATCTCGCCGCGTAGGTTTAAAGTCCCTAGCAACAGCGGTGAAACATTGGGCATCGGTGTGACCCGCTCTGGCCCTACCGTCATCACTTCGGCAACGGAAACAGCCGGTAGCGCCAGCTCCAGTCCCGTTGCAATCTTGAACTTGAGAAACAATTCGCCTTCAGGGGCTTCCAGCTCCTGTAGCTCTTGTGTCTCATCTCCCATCAAAAAGTCTAGATCCCCAACCACGTGCTCTCGGCCCTCCTACTCTGCGATGTTTGTGTCATGGTCTGGCAACAGGCTGTCTCCAAATGATCCCTGCCCATTCTCTCGATTATCCCCTCAACAACTGTCGGATCGTGCCGACCAATTCTTGGGGCTGGAAGGGCTTGGCAATGTAGGCGTCTGCGCCCTGCCGAATTCCCCAGTAGCGATCAAACTCTTCACCTTTCGAGGAACACATCACAATCGGCATTTTCTGGGTTTCCGGATCCGCTTTCAACCGCCGACAGACTTCATAGCCATTCATCCTTGGCATCACGATATCCAGCACCACCAGATCAGGTCTACTTCCCTGAATTGCTTCCAGAGCTTCAACCCCGTCGCCGACACTATCCACATCCAGCCCATTATCCTTGAGCAGCCCTGTGATCATTTCGCGTTGGGCGGGACTGTCCTCAACCACCAGCACCCGACTCATCCTGTTATCTCCTGAGTAACTGTTTGATCGTAGCGACAAGTTCCTGGGGCTTAAAGGGTTTGGTCACGTAAGCATCCGCCCCTTGTTTATTCGCCCAGTGCCGATCGAATTCTTGATCCTTGGTGGAGCACATCACAATCAGGACACTTTCAGTTTTGGGGGCGGCCTTGAGCTCACGGCAAACCTCGTAGCCATTCATCCGCGGCATCACCACATCCAACACGATCAGATCGGGAACTTCCTGTTGCACGGCTTCCAGGGCTTCAACCCCATCAGTGGCCGTCGAGACGTCCAACCCACTCTCTTTCAGCAAGTTGCTGATCATCTCCAGGTAAGTGCGATTATCGTCAACGACAAGTACTTTGCTCATCTGCTTTTCTCTCCCAGTCATCAAGCGATTGGCACTATTCCAACCTGAATCAGCAATACTCGCTCTTAGTTTCTCATGGCCGCCAAGATCAAGTTAACGCCTAGAGCCGCGATCGGATCGAGGATTCGATATCTCGCTGAGCTCCTGCTGTCAAGGTGGATCCTCCTAACGCCGATAATATCCCCACTATAGAGGTCAAATCTCACTTTCACCACACTCGTGATCCATCAAGGCTGAGGGGGATCGACTCGGAGCGGACTCTGAAGCGGTGAGACATCTTGAGTATGATCGGCTTGGAAATTCACATAAACCGAAGGGAAGCTGAGTTCAACCGGGTGAACCGAAATGTGCTGGAGCCAACCGCAACGCCTCGGAGCGAACGGGATCATCCAGGACTTCAGGTTCACCAGAGCGAGTCTGCATCCATGTTGAGTTGAAACAGAACCCTGAAAACCCTACCGCACCCCCTTCTCCCAAGCAAGAGCGAAATGATCGAAATCAGGCAGAAGCCTCCGGTCCACGCTTAGGGGGAGGGCCAACATACGCTTCCACAATGGTTAACAACTCTTTTTCGGCAAAGGGCTTGCTTAAAAATTCATTCGCCCCCGCCATCCGCGCTTTGATCCGATCGGTAAAGCCATCTTTCCCGGTCAACATGATCATGGGCGTTAACCGGAACGCAGAAGATTTGCGCAGCATGGCACAGAGTTCATAGCCATCCAATTTGGGCATGGCCACGTCACAGAGGATCATATCGGGATTGAGCAGGAAAACTTGTCCCAAGGCTTTGAGAGGGTTACCGATCGTGGTGACCTGGTAGCCTTCGTTTTGGAGAATGAACTCAACGGTTTTCTGAATGGCCATACTGTCATCAATACAGAGGATGTGAGCGGGCCGAGTGCTACCGTTGCTGGGCCGACTGGGACGAGCGTCGGAGGGGGGAGGGGGTTCGGTGACCTGGATCGCACCCTGACGGATATACGGATGCATGGCTTTGGCGACGGCTAGGGTATCTCGACCCAGGTAGCGCCCCATTTGCCGGATCGTGGTTTTGCCATCGGACCACTGACTGAGCGCCTTAAACACAGGTTCAGGCAAAGTCTTTCGCAGCGGTTCGGGGTTCATGATCGTGGGAATCTGTTCCGGAGACTGGACGTAAGGATGCAGTTTTTTCCATTCCTGCACCTGGGTCATGATCTCGGTGATCAGAGGCGTGATGGCAAAGGTGGTGAGCTGCGGAGCGAGAGGCGATCCAGCTTCAAAGATGAAGGATCCGTGATGCAAGCTCAGCAGATCAAACAAGACTTCGCGCACCATGGCTTGGACGATCTGTTTCCCCTGGGGCGGATTGAGTTTGTGGCTCTCCAGCAGGGACCACAGCCGATTGTATTCGGGGGCATTGACCGCAGCTTTGGGTGGGATTTGGACTTGATCGAGCGTGTCTTCGGCCTTGAAACGGTGCAAATAATCCCGCAACCGAGAGATGCTGCCTTCGGTGCTCGATGCATAGATAATGCGACCGTTAAGGAAGAATACAAACCAGTAGTTGGCGGGACTGGCCTCGACAAATAACTCCCCAGTTCGCTGCCCCAGCTCGATCAGCTGCAGAATGCTGCGAATGTCGATTTCCTGAAGTTTCCCCTGCATGGGAGTCCTTTCCTTGATCACAGCTAAGCTACGACCATTATGCCGCCTCTTGCCCTGGTGTACCGCAAACCTGAAAAAATCTCTTGGATCGATTCGTGTTTTTCGATCTCAACTGCCCAGAATCTGGTATGCAGCTACACATCTAACAGGGTGGGATCATCAAACAAGGACTCCTCTCACCAGGAAGAGATCCCTTGGGTCCAGGCAGGCCGTCTCCCAGCTTGTTCAGTGCCTGCTTGAGGGTCAAAATTCATGAAGATGATATCGCCACGCTCTGGAATGTAACTCACCAGACTTCCTCACCCACAGGTTGGCCCGTTGG
>CAZONZ010000070.1:1991-13716 GCA_964581005.1 uncultured bacterium | reverse complement strand
TCTCCATAGGAAGGTTTGTATGCAGCATACCCAGTCAGCAGTTGCTTGATATGAGCAGGGCAAACGCACCTTAACAATCATTGACAAAAGAGGTTTTTTGTGAGTTGCTTGTTCAGCAAGGTTTTTAGGCAAACAGGTAGAGCCGAAATGCCTTGAATTGTTAAGAGAAAGCAGACTAATTATTAAGATATTTTCACATTTCCGAGCAATTACTATTTACTGAAAAGCTTGCGGAGCAAGGGTTTCACAAATAGAGAGATTTGTCAATAGCGTTTTAGATGCGTTTACCCTGCTTATATGATGACCATTCTCTCAACGGCTTTTCCCGATTCTTCCCTCCCGCTAGAACCTAGCTGTCAATAGGGTTTGAGGTGCGCTTACCCTGTTTCTTCATCTAGCTTTAGATCAATCGATCCTTTCCAGCCCTCAAGAAAACCATACAAAGCATAGTTAATGTATGTTTTACCTGTATTGTTCTTCCCACAGATCAACGTCAGATCACCCAGTTCTATCTCTGCGTGATCAAAATAACCAAAATTGTGAAAATGAAATTTCATAGAGACTGACCTAGAATTGGTTACTTAAGTTAGCCCGGAAAATTGTGATTCGTCAAGATCTGAAATTAAGCTAGCAACGATCCACCTGAGAGTTGGGCTTGACGTTGGTTCAAGACTGCAAGTAGTTCTGGATGTCGATCAAAGGTTGGATCAACTTCGATCACTTTCTCCGCAGCTAATCGGGCGATCTCCAGAACCTCCTGATCTTCGATCAAGCTCGCAAGGGCAAAATCAGGAAGCCCTGACTGACGAGTGCCCATCACTTCTCCCGGACCTCGGAAGCGTAGATCCATTTCAGCAATCACAAATCCATCATTGGATTGTTCTAACACTTTCAGCCGTTGCCGTGAAGTCTCTGATCGAGATTGAGTCATCAAAATACAATAGGCTTGATCGGCTCCTCTGCCAACCCGACCCCGTAACTGGTGGAGCTGAGATAACCCAAATCGCTCTGCATGTTCGATCAACATCACACTGGCGTTAGGGACATCAACCCCAACCTCAACAACGGTCGTGGACACTAAAAGATCCAGCTCACGTTCTCGAAAAGACTGGATCACAGCCTCCTTTTCTGCTGATGTCATGCGACCATGTAACAACCCAACCCGAAATTTAGGGAAGACTTTCTCCTGCAGTCGTTGGTGTTCTTCAATGGCCGATCGAAGATCAATTTTTTCTGATTCTTCAATTAACGGTAAAACAACATAAACTTGCCGTCCCTGAGCCACTTCGCGCTCGATCAGGTTGTAAATATGGGTTCGATCCCCTGGTCCGCAGGCAATGGTGTGAACGGGTTTTCGTCCCGGTGGCAATTCATCGATCTGGCTCACATCCAAATCACCGTGAATGGATAATGTCAAGGTACGTGGGATCGGGGTTGCTGTCATCGAGAGGACATCTGGGTGATCGCCTTTGTGCTGAAGTGTGGCTCGTTGCTCAACTCCAAAACGATGTTGTTCGTCAATGATCACCAAGCCTAAACGCTGAAACTCAACAGTAGGCTGGATCAGAGCATGAGTCCCAACGATTAGGGGAAGTTCTCCGGTCGAGAGTTGGCGTAAGATGGTTCGCCGCTTTGAAGTGGGAGTCGATCCGGTTAAAAGTTCAACGGGTAGCTGTAAAGGGGTCAACCATTCTACAAATTTACGGTAATGCTGTTCGGCCAACACTTCCGTCGGAGCCATGAATGCTGTTTGCCAACCTGACTGGATCGCAGCCAATAATGCGACCACACCTACAACTGTCTTTCCGGATCCAACATCTCCTTGAACTAAGCGATTCATCGGCATTGGATCTTGCAAATCTGCCAGGATCTCGTTGACCACTCGTTGCTGAGCTCCCGTTAGTTGGAAGGGGAGTTGTTGATAGAATTGATCGATCAGTTCGCCTTCTAAGGGCTGATAGCGGGGAACCGTTTGAGCTTGTTGACGATAGGCATAGCGACGCCGAAGGAGTCCCAATTGTAGATAGAAAAATTCGTCAAAGACAAGTCTACGTCGGGCCGCGATCATCTCTTCATGGGTTTCCGGAAAGTGAAAATTCTTGATCGCAATCGGTAAGTCAGGAAGTTCAAATGCTTTACGGATCGCCTGAGGAATAGGATCGGGGATCAACACTACGGCGGGGAGAGCCGTTTGGACAGCTTTACGAACTAAATCAGCGCTGATCCCTTCAGTTAACGCATAGATAGGTAGAAGCTTGCCAATTTTGAGCGAACGGATCTCTGTAGACTCTTCGCCTAGGACTTCCAGCTGAGGATTGTCGAGGGTGAGGCCAAACTTGCTCTCTTTGACTAGGCCACTGGCAGCAACCCAAGCATCACGAGGATATTGTCGTTCCAGAGACTCTTGCCAGACCCGACTTCCATATTGGCGGCCTGCATAAAACCGACTGATCTTCATCGAGCCTGACTCATCTGCAATCTTCAAATTAAAAATCGCTAGGTTTTTGTTCTTCGGACTCGTGAAACAACTACAGCTTCGGACTCGACCTACGATCGTAATCGTCTCCCCCACCTGAGCTGAGCGGATCGACACCTGGTTGGCATAGTTCACATGATCGCGGGGAAAATAATATAGCGCATCCCGAACCGTCAGCAGTCCGAGTTGAGCTAGCTTCTGAGCCGATTTAGGTCCGATCCCTTTCAAATATTGCAACGCTTGATCCAGTTGCAGATCGGTTTTGGGGAGGTAGGGCTTTTTGGGAGGGGGCGGTGGTTCCTGTTCCTTCCGGATTTGGTAGAGCCAGCGGCGGGTTTCTGCGATCAGATGTTGCCGATCGGTAAGCGGTAAATCAGAATACGCATGATAGCGAGCCCCTAGTTCACGCCATTTGCGCTGATCGTAACGATCTAACTTCCAATCTGGAGGAGGATCTCCTTGAAACGACCCAGCCAAAAACTCAGAAAACCGTTGCTGACGACCTTGGAGATCGCCAAATCCCCGTTCGACTTCCAGCGCCAAAGCCTTATCGACCCGATCAAGATCTAAGGTCGGATCAGAGACAGGGGAATCAGAGCTTACGGATGGAGAACTGATCTCGCTCACCCGTCCACACCTCATCAGACGATCAACACAACAAAGGGCCAGAAAACAGCCGACCCTATCCTAGCCAGAATCCAGGAAAACGATCCGTGCCCTATTAGGATCTGTGAGTCTCTCAAGTGTTAAGGATCAAGGCCCAATCTAAAAACCAGGAACAATAACCCCCCAATGCAAAGGGACCATCACCGAAGATCACACTCTCCAGGATAGTCCCTCTCTTGTTTGCTATTCTCCAAGTCTAAGGCGCAGATCCCCGATTAGAGATCAACAGAGATCGACAAAGATCTACTTGTTGGGTTGAGGAGTCATCCGCAGGTAGGGCTTCACTTCGGTATAGCCTTTGGGGAAACGCTGCTTCAATTCTTCCGGATCCTTCAACGAAGGCACGATGACCACATCCTCACCATCTTTCCAGTTGGCAGGGGTAGCGACTTGGTAATTGTCTGTCAGTTGCAGAGAGTCGATCACCCGCAGCAGCTCGTCGAAGTTGCGGCCTGTGCTAGCAGGATAGGTCAACATCAAACGCAGCTTTTTGTTGGGATCGATCACAAATACTGTCCGCACGGTCAAGGTGTTGCTGGCGTTGGGGTGAATCATGTCGTAGAGATAAGACACTTTGCGATTCGAGTCGGCCAGGATCGGGTAGTTCAAAGTGGCCTTCTGGGTTTCTTCAATGTCTTTAGTCCAACCCAGGTGGGATTCAACATCATCAACGCTCAGGGCGATCGCTTTAACATTACGCTGATCGAATTCAGGCTTGAGATTCGCAACAACACCTAACTCAGTGGTGCAAACAGGAGTGTAGTCAGCGGGGTGGGAGAACAAGATCACCCAGCTATCACCAGCCCAATCGTAGAACGCGATCTCGCCCTGAGTAGACGCCTGGGAAAAATTTGGAACGGTATCCCCTAATCGAATTGCCATAGCTGCTGTCCTTTCAATTCCTAGACCAAAATGTTCATTCAGGATCATGCCATAGAAACCCCGGTTCTCCAATCGGAATAATGATGATTTTTGTTGCAGGGCCAAACCTAACCCAGGATCAGCTACGCATATAGTGTCAAAAAGGAAAACAACCTGCTGAAACACTCAATATCTAGAGTGATCCTAGAGTGATCAGCCCCCAAATCCGATGGAAGCAGATATATTGACTTATGCTGTGGCCCAACGGATCGCTGCAGATGCTGGGTAGAAAAGGCATGATGACCAGTTCTCAGATCAATCTGGCTCTGATCAGCCTGGGATCCATTGGGTTCTGGGTTGGGCATGGATCTGCTTGGGCAGGGGGAGTGGAGTTGATCGAGCTCTCACTGCAGCAACGTGGGGATCGGTTGGCTCTGGAGCTGGACTGGCAGGGTACGGAACGATCTCCGTTGGTGAACTATCGCAGCTCAAACGAGGAATTCATCCTAGAGTTTAACCAAACCCAGATTGCTCCTACTGCAGCGTTGGCTCTACTTCCCAGTTTCCCGGATCTTGGTATTGAATCCGTTTCAGTGCAGCAAACTCAGGATCAGGTCCAGCTCAGAATCATTCCATCGGATCCGTTGAACCTCAATCACCAACAGCTCCACTTACAGCAACAGGAAACCCCGGTTCCTTGGCAACAGCGGTTTGAAATCTGGGTGTCCCAGCCTCTTCCCGATCCTCCACCTCCAGTTGCAAACGGTGCCCCTCCACCGATCGATCCTTCACAACCCTTAAATGCACCAGGATCCTTAACCTCAAGCTCAACTGGATCCTCGGATCCCAACGCAGATCCCCCTCCGGGCATCGGTGGTGACAACCAACCTCTTGGGGATCCTACACCTGCAGATCCCACCTTGATCGGCCAAGCTTCACCTGAACGTCCCCTGATCCTGACTCCCTCCTTAGAGCAAAACCAACTACCTGATCCGAGTGAAGATCTCAGCCCAGAGCCCCGATTTGAAGCGCCTGCTCTTGAAGATCTGCCCGATCCAACTCAAACGATCCCGACTTTAACGGAGTCTTTGCTACAACCAGAGCCTTTTTTAGGTGAACTTGATCCTGAAACGATCCTGCCCCCTCTTCAACGCGATACCCTGGCCCCGTTTCCTGAACTAAGGGATCCCCCTGAGCCTGTTGTAACCCAGCCGAATGAGCTAGAGGATCCTGGTCGATCGCCTGTTCAACGGCCCATGACGCGGTTGTTTGGGTTTGAAACCGGAACCACGTTGCAGCAGGGAGAACTGGCCCTAACCCTCGGAGGCCAGTCTTTTGGTAGCCCTCGTCCGTTTGCCAATACTGAGTTTGGAGAATTTAATCGCAGTAATGATTTTAAGGTGGGCTTTGATCTAGGAATCACCGATCGATTACAGGTGAGTGTCGGGGCTGAGGGTAAAGATGACACCTTATTTAGGGATCTCGCTGCTCCCGGTACAGGGGTTTCGTTCATTTATCAAGGGATCCCAGCTCAGGTCAAATGGCAATTTCTGGAGAGTTCTCGCTTGGATGCGGCTGTGGTCTTGGGGGCTCAGTTTCCAGCCAATACGGTTCCAGGTCGGATCGACAACCAAAGCTTAAGTGAGAATTCAGACACCCGTAAGATCCTAGTGACAACGGATCCCGAACTCGATACTGCGTTAATGGCTGAGGATCGGACGATTTACACAAGTGTGGGGTTGCCGATCTCCTACCAAGTGTCTCCGCGTGCCCGTTTGCATGTGAACCCGCAGGTTAGCTTTTTTCCGGAAGAGATCCCGGTGACTCGGATTGTGGGTGATGTTGTGGCGATCCTGAATACTCCGATCGGGTTTGAGGGTCAGCAGTTGGATTATTTTGGGACGGTGAGTGGAGTGGGGGTGGGGTTTGATTACACATTTAGTCCTGCGCTCCAGTTTGCGGCTGACTTTACCGCGATCTTGGAGGGGAACAACAGTGCTAGCCTGAATGACGAAACCTTACTGGATCGGGTCCCAGCTTGGAATGTAGGGTTGCGAATGGCACCCAATAGTCGATTAGGAGTCAATTTATTCTTCACGAATCGGTTTAGCCCTACTACAGCATCCCCAGGAAACTTGCTCGTTCAACCCAGAGGGGATACTGCTCTCGGATTGGATGTGACTTACTTGCCCGATCTGAAGGGATCCTATACCCTCGAACGCAGATTCTCGTATCCTCCTGCAGATGCCTTTCTATCGCGTTTGCACAATTTGCCGAGCTCGATCTTGCCGATCAACAGTGTGATCTATCAGGGCAGCTATGGGGGCACTAAAAATCCGATGTCTGGGATGATGCGGGTTGGACTACTGGATGATTTAGAGCTTTTGTATCGGCAGAGCAGTTATACCGCTGATCCGGATCCAGAGTCGGGTACAGACTCAACTCTTGCAATTGAGCGAGATCTTGTGGGTCGTTTGGCGTTGATCCCAGATCGCGGGCGATCGGGGGTGGCGGCGGCAGTGAGTTTGGGATTACTTTCTTACCGCACGAATGACGGGGCAACTCATGCGGCTATTTATACTGATCTTCCCTTCAGTTTCCGTAATGTTCAGCAAAATCTAGAGCTGCAACTGACTCCAAAAGTGATCGCACCTACACAGTCGCAAGGGATTCGTAATCTCACCGGGCTCAGTTTTGGGGGAACCTGGAAGATGAGTGATCGGATCCAGTTGTTTGGAGAATATACTCCAGTATTGGTGGGATCAAATCAGTTAGTTAATCAGCCTGTACCTGGACGATTGTTGAGTCTGTTTGGGCGAACACCGGTTTATGGGGCAGGGGTGCGGGGGCTGTTCCCCTCTGGAAACTCGCTTTATGCTCTGGATCTCTACGTTTCAAATGCCGCTGGGGATTACGGATTTCAAAGTCTGGTGGGACTGCCGAATGGGGAAAGCCAGATCGGACTTAAATTTAGTTTGCTGAATGGAGTGCCGGGATTGCGGCAGCCGGATCCCTCTGATGATCAGGCTACTCAACCTGGGCCACCATTGCAGAATGCTGCTGATGTTGTCTCGTCACCAGGATCCACTCATGTTTCTGATGTCCTACCTCTGGATCCGCGTCTACCTTAGGATCCTCAGTATCCTCTCAGCTATCTTTGCGGGACAGGATCGGTTGAATCGGATCCAATGGATGCCCATGATCGGGATCTTGGGTTTAGGCTTGGGATCCTTGTTTGGGAGTTGTGCGCTAGCGTTGGGTCAGGAACTTGATGGACAGGGATCCTCATCCCATTCACCCCGTTGGTCCTCCCACTCAAACCATCTTCTTGCTCAATCTTCAGGGGAAGCAGACTCGGATCCTGAACTTGAGGGAGAACCAGAGTTGCCAGAACCTCAGGCTTCTGATCTGTCCTCCGATTCGTCCGATCCAATAGAACTCCAGATCCCCGATCAAGCCCCAGATCAACCTTCTGATCCAAGAGAACCTCAGACTTCCGATCCGTCTGATCCAGGAGAACCTCAACCCTCCGATTCGTCTGATCCAGGAGAACCTCAGACTTCTGATCAAACCTCCGATCCAACTTCCGATCCAACTTCCGATCCACTAGAACCCCAAACTTCCGAGCAACCTTCTGATCCTTCCGATCCACTAGAACCCCAAACTTCCGAGCAAACCTCCAATCAACCTTCTGATCAGGAGGCTCCTAATGTTCCGGAACCTGTAGAGGCTGGAATGTCTGCTGCAGATCTCCAACCTCCTCCCCACTCTGTCTTATCGGTTGCCGAACTGGTTCAGGCTGCGATGGAGGCTACCGCTGATCAACATTGGGATCAGGCAGCTCAACTGTATCGACAAGCTCTAGATCGAGAACCTAATAACCCTGGACTCTACAATAACTTGGGAGTTGTTCTACGTCGTTTAGAGGATCTTCCCGGATCGATTGCTGCTTATCGTCAGGCGTTGGCTCTCGATCCTGATCTGAATACTACCTATATCAATTTAGCGATCGCGCTATTGTCGAACCAATCCTGGGCTGAAGCCTTAGAGATCCTGATTCAAGCTCAAGCTCGGATCGAGAATCATTCTGGCCTCTGGCTCTATCGCGGGTTGGCTCACGAAAAACTAGGGCAATGGGCAGAAGCGGTAACAGCCTATCAAACCTTTGTTGAAGCTCAACCCAACGCCTTAGGTTACCACCGTTTGGCGGTTGCATCCTGGCAGCTGGGTGATGGATCGAGAGCTGTTCAAGCCTTTCAACGAGCGGCACGGCTTAATCCTGATGTGGGGTTGTATTCGGCGGAAGCAGGTCTGGCTCTGGCGAAATTAGGCTTACCGGAAGAAGCGATCCTTTTCCTGACTCGACTGCCTCAAACGTGGAGCAATCCAGATGACTTTGTGGTACTGGCTCGCTTAGCCTATCAACTAGATCAAACTGACGTTGCTGAAGCTGCTATTCAACGAGCGATCCGTCTAACCCAATCAGAATTCACATCCGAATCAGAATCCACACCCGAATCTGTTGCCTTAGATCCTACGTCTTCCGTATTCAATATCCCGGCTCCAGCCTTGCTCAATGATGCAGGAGTGATCGAAGCTGAGCAAGACGATTTTGCCTCTGCAACCCGTTATCTGCAAGCGGCAGCAGCTCAAGCTGATCAAATCGGGAATGCTGAAGATCAAACTGGGGCCATTGCTTACAGTAATCTTGCCGATCTTTACTTTATTCAGAATCAACTGGACTTAGCATTAGCGGCAGCTCAAGAAGCTCTCGATCGAGATCCAACTTGGGTTCCTGCTCACAATACCTTGGCCTCTGTGTTGCTGAGTTTAGATCAGATCGATGCAGCAATTGATCAGTTTGAAAACGCTATTCAGCTTGATCCGAGTTATTGGCAAGCCCACCGCAACTTAGCTATCGCTTACGCCCTCTCTGGATCTGCAGATCAGGCTGTACAATCGCTCCAAACCGCGATCGAGCAAGCTCCAACCTTAGCCATTGCCCGATCCTTAAACGAGGAACTGATCAATCTCAACCGAGTGATCCTGCCGTGAAACGGTGCCCATTCTGAGAACAGTCAAAATAACTCTTCGATCAGGATTGGGTTGGTAGAGATGTTTCGGCTTGACGGGGATTGAAGGCGTTGTAGGGTGCGAAGCCCTCAGTTACTTCTTCTTCAGTCAGGTGATACTCGGCCAGGGTGTATTGGTGGGTCGATTGTTTACGATCTTGCTGCTGGACAACTAGATAATCCCGCATCCGGGTTTCGATCTCAGGGGATAATTCAGTGCCTGCCGTTTGATAAATAGTGCGCACACACCCGATTGGATCAGCAATCAGATCGCGGTAATCAATATCAATGAAACGGCTTGGATCGAGACGTTGGCGCTGATCACTGTTGCGAGCCACAGCCTTACGTAGGTAGCCGAAGGCAATGCGTCCGATCTGGGCATTGTCGAGGGAAGACACGAGTGGTCTACAAGCATCAGCAGTCAGGCTGCAGAACGAGGCGACACAAGTGGCGGGGTTACGGTGCTGTTGGACAATGATCGCATCGGGGAATTGGGCAAAAATGGCATCTAGCGCCCAGAGGTGGAAGGGGCTTTTGAGAACCCAGCGATCACCTGGCCACCACCAATGTAATAAACGTAACTGATCGGCATACACCGTGTAAGCCTGACGCCAAACCTCATCCTCCTGCTCATCCAGCCAAGCAAGATAATCCAGCACCGGACCACAAAACATGAAGGAATGGGACAGCAACGAGGTTTCGATCAGTCCAAAGCACTCCTCCGGTGCATCCACACTGGTGGGATGAATACTGGTCACCGTGGGCGAAAAGCGATTACGGGTTTCTAAATAGGTTTGAGCGATCGGGATTCGATAGTCCTTCTCAAAATACTGGGGATCCCTGCGATAGTCGGGTTCAGGTGGGGCAGCCTGGAGAACTTCCCAGATCCGGGGTGCTCGGTGGGCCGGATCCTGGCACAGTAGCTGATGGAGAAAGGTGGTGCCTGTGCGCGGTGGGCTGATCAGAAAGATCGGGGTCTTGAGCTGAATTGCTCCAATTTCGGGATAGGTCGCCAAATATCGGGCTAGCCGCAATCGCTTGAGCAAACTTTCCACCACCACCTTCTGGGCACGCCGACGGCTAATAGGTCGGAAATCGGGGGCAATGTCTTCCAAGGATCGAGCCAGAGTTCGGAGACCTGGGGTATCGAGAATGGCAACATCAACGTTGGGTTCCGCCCGGTGGGCAAGCTCTATCAGGGTCTCGATCGCATAGGGAGGAGCTTTGGGGTTAGCCTTCGAGGTTCGGTGTTGGGTAGGCATGGAAGGGTGCTCAAATTCGGTGGGCGGGTGGCAATCGATCCTGCACTGGGCTTCGGAGCCTCATCTCCGGCCTATTTTACTACCTCAACGCACACCCCATTCGTCCTGGAATTGTGGAAATGCTGATCAGGAATGTCTCAAACCCCGCTCAGAAAATGGATCGAAGCAGAGAGGAGATTGAGTCAATTCAAGCTGCTGTTTTCTGATAGACAAAACTAGATGGGTTGACCTTAAGGTTAGAGTTTAGTCCTGATCGTGAAGGCAGTAGCTAGCAGGCAGCGACATAGAAAACATTGCCCCCCGTCCGATCGTACTTTCAACCCAGATTTTACCTCCCAACAGATCCACACACTTCTTGACAACCGTGAGTCCTAAGCCGGATCCTTCTACCCGTCCAACATTTTTACCCCGATGGAATGATTCAAATAAATGAGGTTGATCCTCTAGGGGAATACCAATTCCTTGATCTCGAATAGCGAGCTCGACGGTATTGGGAAAGAAACTAAGGGTACATTCGATTTGGCTACCGGGAGGGGAATACTTGATCGCGTTGGAGATGAGATTGGTCAGGATCGAGTGCAACAGGGATTCATCTAACCAGAGCCAAGTTGACGGGGCAGACAGTTTGGATAAATGTGGATCAAGATCTCGATGATCGGTGTAGGAAAGACTCAATTGGTGGGTGAGAGCTCGACTCAGCTGAAGCTCTTCTAATAAGGCTTGGCAAAATCCCAGGAGATCGAAGCAGTGGGGTTTGACCTCTAGGCGGGCCGCTTCCGCTCTAGCAATCGTCAAAACATCGGTGAGCATTTGGGTGAGATTTTTAGCCGCACTTTGGATCCGGTGAATATTACGTTGTTTTTTCGCGTCAAGACCTTCTGAGGCGCTGGTTTTGAGAAGATCAGCTGCTAACATGATTGTGCTTAAGGGGGTCCGAAACTCGTGAGAAGCCATTGAGAAAAAGCGGAGTTTTAATTCACTCAATTCTTTTTCTTGTTCCAATGCTTTCTGGATCTGCAACATTTTTTGCCGTTCTTCCTCAAAGTACAACCGCATCGTGATATCCCGCGCATTAACAATTACACCTGCAGCATGGAGTTGATCCAGAGGATTGAGAAACTGTTTGATCACCATTTCAAAGATGGACCAAGAGCCATCTTGACACTGTAATCGGATCTGCTGAGAGAGGATCATTGCAGCATCCTGGAGAGCCCGATCAAAGCTGGTTGTAGCTGCGGTCTGATCGTCTGGATGAATCCATTCAGCTAAAGTGTGATCGATCCAATCTTCAGGGGCATATCCCAAGACCCGTGTGAGGGAGGGGCTAGTATAGAGGACCATCCCAGCTGCATCGAGAAGCAGGATCAAATCAGAACCATTTTCAATCA
>CAZONZ010000070.1:0-1891 GCA_964581005.1 uncultured bacterium | reverse complement strand
GCAATGATCAGATCCCAAGATTCCTGCTCAAGAGCCCCCCGCATCGTGGCAGCTGTCTCTACCTGAGCATAAGTCACCGTATAGCCACCCCGCCGCAACTCGCGCAGCACCAGCAGAGTGTCATCTTCAGAATCCTCAATGATCAACACACGCAAGGGACGATCCATGCTGGTTTGACCTGGATAAAGCGATCTAAGCTTTGATTATGGCTTACCAAGGTACTGCAAGTCCCATGATTTAAGTGATTGAAGTTGCCTATATATCCTCTGGATTAATTCCTAGTTTCCGTAACGTTGCAGCCAAACGTTCTGCCTGGTGTTGTTGCTGTTCAGCTCGCTCCTCATCTGCCGCCAGTATATTTCTGTCTAGATCCCACTAACTCTGTATTTTAACGTTGACTCACTGGGCCGCCGACGGATCACTGTGGACCCACTAACTGGAGCCACTCTGTTGCTTCGGAGTATCCGAACCTAACCCAATCTGCAGCCCTTCGGGAGATCGGCTTTGTTCTGGTGCTACGATAAGCTTGATTCTGAGCTTGGCAACACTCTGCGGCTATGCAAGGCATCCTGCTGATCCTTTACATCTTGATTGTCAGCGGCCTGATTGCAGTTGTGGGCGATCGGGTCGGTTATCGGATTGGGAAAAAGCGTCTCAGTTGGTTTAATCTCAGACCTCGACATACGGCGATCCTGGTGGCGGTTCTGACTGGAGTCACGATCTCTGGGGTGACCTTGGGCACCTTGCTCCTGCTGAATCGATCGCTAGCTGATGCCTTATTCAACTACAGCCGCACTCTATCTTATTACCGTCTTTATATTGGTGCCGTTAATCAACAACTCGAAACCCTGCAAGCCGATTTACAAGAAATCCAGTCCCAACTCGCCGAAGCAGAAGCCCGGTTGAATGAAGCCAAGATCCAGCGGGGGGATGCTCAAGAACGGCTGGGTCAACTGCTGGAACAACAAGAGGAACTCCTGGCTCAACGCGATCAGATCCAGGCCAAGTTAGAAGCAGCCAATACTGAGCTAGCCAAAACTCAAGACCAACTTGATGCCGAACAAGCTCAACTGGAAGCCGAACAAGCCCGACTCGCCCAGATCCAGGTCCGCCTCCAAACGATCCAGGCTGAAGCTGAAGCCGCTCAAGCCCAAGTCAGCGATCTGGAAACCCAAACAGAACAACTTGAGGCAGCCAAAACCGCTCTACAACTGGATCGAGATCAACTGGAGCGATCCCTTGGAACCGCCCAAACCGCCCTAACTCGATTAGAAACCCAGCGAGATCAATTGGAATCCGACATCGACGATCTCACCCAGGTCGCTAGACGGCTGCGGAGTGGAGAGCTCTCGATCCTATCGGGTGAAGTGTTAGCCATTGGAGTGATTTCAACCCCAGATCTAGATCAAGACAATCCTGAAGAGCAACTCCAAGCCCAGCTCGATCAGATCCTGGCGGAAGCAGAACAACAAGCCCGATTACTCGGAGCCCAGCCCTTGGCTTCTATGACCACTGCAGTCCAGATCCGCCGAGATGATGTCTCTGAGATTGTGTCCAAAGTCTCGGAACCGGGTGACTGGGTTGTCCGGATCTTTTCGATCAGCAATCGCCTTCGTGGAGAAGCCGTTCCAGTCGGTGCCGACGTTCATCCCAACAAACAGATCTTTGACAGCGGCACTGTGCTCGCCAGTACCGTGATCCAACCTGGCCAGGAGGAAGAGACGCTGCAGCGCCAGTTGCTCCAACTCTTGTCACGCGCCAATTTCCGTTCCCAAGAAGCAGGCTTACTCTCAAACCCGATCACAGGCACAGTGGGCGAGTTCTCTCAAGTTCGCCTCCTAGAAGCCGTTCAAGCCCTGCAACGGATCCAAAAACCCACCGATGTGAAAGT
>CAZONZ010000069.1:0-13730 GCA_964581005.1 uncultured bacterium | reverse complement strand
TGATTCTTGGAAGCCCACACTGTAATCTTTGATTCAGTGTGGGAGGATGTCACTGGAAGATCTCATGCTTACAAATCAACCATTCCTTTTCGAGGGACATTCCACTCAGGATCATGCCTGTCTCTGTCTACATGGATTAGGCGGAGGGATCTTTGAGTTAGAATTACTGGCCCAGCACTTGCATGATCAAGGACTGAGTGTACGCGGATTTAATTATCCCGGCCATGATGTAGCCTCGATCAAGATGCCCCCCTCATCCTGGTCCCAGTGGTACGATCGATCTGTTCAAAACTATCACGATCTGCGGCAACGCTATGCAAAGATCTCGATCATTGGATTTTCAACAGGCTGTCCGCTCGGTCTTTATTTAGCGGCTCATTATCCTGTCCATAAACTAGTCTTATTATCCCCTTTCCTACGTTTACGGCGGCGCTGGTACTATCTTTTTCCACTTGAATATTATTTATACTCGCTCGGATCATTCATCGCTGATGTACCTCGATTGCGGATCCCGATCTGTGATCCTGAGATGCGGGCTGCAGGGGCGAAGGTTTTGAGTTTTCGGAGTTTCAATTTAGCAGCTGTTCGGAGTGCTCTAGCCTTGATCGAGCAAGTGAAAACCGAATTACCAGCGATCGAAGCTCCAATTTTGATCTTGCAATCCCATCAAGATTCTGTGGTTGATCCAGAGGGAGCTCGCTATTATTTTCAACAGATCGGATCGAGCCACAAAGATCTACACTGGTTGCAGCGCTCTGATCATGGGATCGGTTTAGATCTTGAGCGAGACCAGGTTTTGGCGAAGGTTAGTTCATTTCTGTTGAGTTCGGATCAGGATTGATCAGGATTTTGCTTATGCTGACAGAAGCTGCAGCTCATGCGGATTTCTCCAGGATCCGGTATGCCCAATGCTGGGAAGATGCTGATATTTTGCTAGAAGCATTGAATATTCAACCAGGGGATCGATGTTTAGCCATTGCTTCAGCTGGAGATAATGCCCTGTCTATGCTGACTTGTGATCCTGCCAAAGTGTACGCAATTGATCTGAGTCCGGCCCAATTAGCCTGTTTGGAATTACGAGTTGCGGCCTATCGCTGCTTAGATCATCCTGCGTTATTAGAATTGATCGGTTCCCGTCCTAGTCAACGGCGAGAGGATCTCTATCACGATTGTCGTTCCGATCTCGATCCCCAGATTCAACACTTTTGGGATCAGCGTCTTCACCAGATTCGGGCTGGAATTGGATCAGTAGGTAAGTTTGAACACTATTTTGCTGTGTTTCGGCGGTGGATCCTTCCCCTTATTCACTCTCGATCGACAGTGGATCAACTCTTACAGGGTGGGAGTTTATCGGATCGGCAGGTGTTCTATAACTCGACCTGGAATACGTGGCAGTGGCAGACTTTATTCCGGATCTTTTTCTCGCGGGCCGTGATGGGAAGACTAGGGCGAGATCCTGCGTTTTTTCGCTATGTAGAAGGATCGGTTGCGGATCGAATCTTGGCTCGAACTCGTCATGCCTTAACTGAACTCGATCCTGCGGAAAACCCTTACCTACAGTGGATCCTGACAGGGCAACATTTGACAGCACTGCCTCATGCACTACGGCCTGATCAGTTTGATCTCATTCGCCAGAATTTAGATCGGTTAGAGTGGCGCTTGATCAGTTTGGAAGCGTTTTTGCAGGCAGAACCTGATTTGACGTTTCAGCGGTTTAATCTCAGCGATATCTTTGAATACATGTCAGAGTCTAACTGTGCTGCTTTACTGGCTCAGATCGCGGGGCAGGCGGATCGGGGAGCTCGGCTGGTGTATTGGAATATGTTGGTACCTCGTAGTTGTCCGATCGAATACGGATCTCAACTCAGATCCCTCAGTGATCTGGCTGCAACGTTACACCAACAGGATAAAGCGTTCTTCTACAGCCGTTTGGTGATCGAGGAGGTTATATGATGGATCCTGTCGAGCTTATAGGTCTAGGGATCTCGCCTTGGCTTGGGATACTGGTCGTCATGCTGGTGTTGGGATTGATGATGGCGGGGATCAAACTGCTGGGATCGCATTACGGTCTTCATCCTGAGTTGTCTCGCAAGTTGTTGCATGTGGGAATGGGGCTGGTGATCCTTCCCTTTCCCTGGATCTTCAACCACGTCTGGCCTGTGGCACTCTTAGCTGGGGTTTCAGCGATTGGGATGTTAGGGATCAAGCAGGTGAAAACTCTGCGCGAGGGGATCGGTCATGTAGTGGCAGGGGTTGAGCGATCGAGCTTGGGGGAGGTCTACTATCCCTTAGCGGTTGGGCTCTTGTTCTGGTTGGCATGGGGAGATCCGATCGTGTTTGTCATTCCGATGTTAGTTTTGACACTGGCAGATGCAACGGCAGCCTTGGTAGGTGTGCGCTACGGCCAGTCAACTTATTCAACCTGTGATGGATGTAAAAGTATTGAAGGATCAGTTGCTTTTTTCGTCGTCGCCTTTTTCAGTGTGCATGTGCCTCTGCTGATCTTTACCCAGGTAGGACGAATTGAAACCTTATTGATCTCGCTGGTGATGGCGTTACTTGTGATGTTATTTGAAGGGATTGCTTGGCAAGGGTTAGATAATCTATTCATTCCGCTCGGATCCTATTTATTGTTGGTGTTGTATCGAGAGCAGACGGTTGAAGGGTTAGTGATCCGATTGGTCTCAACGGTTGGGCTGGTTGGGTTTGCGTTGTTGTGGCGGCAGCGATCGCGTTTGGATGAGAGTGCTTTGTTGGGAGCGGCGTTGTTTGGCTACACAGCTGGGATGTTGGGAGGATGGTTGTGGGTGCTGGCCCCGTTAAGCTTGTTTCTCCTACATGCCCTGATCTGGCCTCATCCCCCTGTCCTCCTTACGTCACCTTCTGATCCGGAGCAGCAGACGACTCAGGATCTTCAACAGTCCTCAAGTTCTAAGGGATCTCTAAGTTCTAAGGGATCTCTAAGTTCTAAGGGATCTCTAAGTTCTAAGGGATCTCTAAGTTCTGAGGGATCTCTAAGTTCTGACGGATCTCTCGACCCTGACGTAAGATTTTCGCTTCAGCCAACTTCCGATCTTGAACAATCTCTTGATCACCAGAAACCCATGGATCCTCAGCAAACGCCTGATCCTCAGACATCTTTGGATCCCCAGAAATTAGATCCCCAGAAAACGGATAATGCCCAGCGATCATCGGATCCCCATAAACGTTCTCTACCCCAACGCGATCCATCCCCACTGATATTAGCAACTGTTGGTACAGGCTTGATCTGGCTGGTGATCTACGTCTTGACCCAAGATCCGAGATTGATCATTCCCTATGGAGTGAGTTTTGCGGTTCATCTTGCTTTGATCGAGGTCTCCATCACTGCTCGATTCACTCAACGCCCTCTGTCCCTGAGGCACTTGAAGCAACAAATAATCCTTGCCTGGGCAGTAGTGGTTCTACCGATCCTAGGAGTTCTCAGTATGGGCCAACTTTGGGGAGAAACCTGGTGGCAATGGCTAGAACTGATCATGATTTCTCTCATGGCGATCGCTCTGCCTGCCTGGATCTTCAATCGGATGGTGATCTGGTTGTACCATCCCTTACGTTGGCGTGGTTTGATTCATCTGAGTCGTTTTCTGCTAGCTGGCTTGGGCTCCGGGTTAGTGGCTGGAGTGATCGGGCTCAGTTGGGTGTAGCAAGATACCCGATCAAGGTTTGCTCTCAACTGGATCCACCTTCTAATCCACGCTGTTAGGATAGGCTAGATGCTTGTGATCTCCAAAGGCTCTGATCATGGTTGCCCTTAGTCCTGATCCTATCCATCCTTCCCCAATCACTTCACTGCAAGATTATTTAGATCATCCTCTCCCCCATACAGAGTGGGTTAACGGAACTCTTCTTGAAAAAACAGGTATGACACTGCTCCATAGTAAAGTGCAGGCTGATCTAGCTTTTCGATGGAAGCTTTATCTTCAAACCCAAGGCCAATCGGGTGAAGTTTACACCGAAGCACTCTGCCAAACCTTGAAACAGGGGCGGCGTCCTGATGTTGCTTATTTAATTCCTGATCTCGTGACTCTCTATGGTCACCATCGATCCCTTCCCCAAAGCTTTCCTCTGATTGCTGAAATTGTTTCTCCTGATGATGAGGCAGAAGCGTTATTGGCCAAAGTGCAGGAATATCTTGATTCTGGATCGGCAGAAGTGTGGTTGGTTTACCCAGAAGCCCGTGAAGTCATGATCCGGACGCCAACCCAACGGATCTGGTTAGGAGAACCTGCTGTGGTCAAAACCCAAGTGATCCTGACCGGGTTTGAAGTCTCTATCTGGGATCTGTTTACTTGAATGAGCTAACTGGAATGAGCTAACTGGAATGAGCTAACTGGGTTGCTAGCATCTATAGCGTTGGAACCTATTCTCGTGCGAGTGGCTGAGGATTTCTCCAGAAACACCTTAGGGTGATCGAAGCCTAGAGCGAACGGATCCGCTAAGATTTGAGATGATGAGTACCTACCGCAAGAGTCTAGGCTACTCTGAAAGAAGAGCCCATGAGTGGAGTCGGAGGAGTCAGGATCAGGTATGGGATATTCAACCAACACTATCTCAATGGCTCAACGGTCACGAGGCCGATCCGGGGCTGCCCTGCAGCAGGTTGGTTTGGGTATTGGTGGCTTTCTGGCTGGATTGGTCGTGATGGGGGGGATCTGGTGGCTCGGTGTTGGCCCACGCCAGACGCTGTCCCTCTACTGGCTAACCAGTCCAGACAATGAGATCTATTACGTCGAGCAAGAGCGATCCTTCCGTGCCCTCAGTTTGGATCAAGCAATTGCGACCAGTCTTAAACAATTAATCGCGGGATCGAGCGACGAACGGCTGTTGTCAGCTATTCCCTCCAACACCCAGATCCTGAATGTCAAAGTGGAGGGAAATGATATTTTTCTGAACTTCTCTCACGAATTTACCGAGGGGGGTGGATCAACCAGCATGTTGGGTCGGGTGACTCAAGTGCTCTACACAGTGACCAGTCAAAATGATCAATCCAGAGTCTGGCTCTCGGTGGAAGGGCAAGCCTTGAATGTGTTAGGAGGAGAAGGGCTCATCCTGGATCAACCCCTAACTCGCCAATCCTTTGCCCCCAGTTTTCAACAACCGATTCGGCTGCAAGAGGGCTCGATCAATCAAGCGTTTTGGCCCCCAGCCTCTCCCTCCCCTGAGCAGGATGCCTTTGTTTACCTGCGTGAGTTTACTCCATCAACTCCATCAAGATCTCAATCCACCGCCCCTGAGTCTGACCATCCTTAAGACACGTGGATCCCCTCCACCTCTCCCTAAGCAAGCCACCAAGGTATTTGCCTAGGGTCTTTCCGTGAAGCTTTGGACAATCTCCTGGAATCCGCTAGTGCAGCTCAGATTCAAAACCCTTCTAGCGGATGTTAAGCCTGCTAAGGCCCGATGTGAGCAGATGATGAGATCGAGATGCTGATATGGATGCGGGTGTGGGGCCTAGTCCTGATCTAGCTCTATTGACTCCAAGGGATCGGGCCAGATCCGGAGCAGCTTGGATGCTTTGTGATCGGGATTCGGAATATCGGTTCGGACCACCCACCAGCCTTTGATCCGCTTGGCATAGCGTCCCACCTTACTAAAATTGCGGGCTGAGCAACCAATCAGTTCTGCCGCTTTCGGGGCACTCACCAAAAAGGTTGATTCTGGATCCGTTGGTTCGGGGGGAGGCGAGGTGGATCCACTCCGGCGGCGTCCACGGGGCTGATGCGTTGAACGGGAGGATGGCAGGGGCTGACCGGATGACGGCAGCGAATGGTGGCCTAATCTTCCTTCTAAGGGCTGAGGGTGATCGGTATCGGGCTCCGGTTCCACTTCAGCCTCACGGTTGGGCTTCAATTCAACTTCAGACCCAGCTGAAGATCCTTGAGACCAAGAGGGATCACCCAAATGGCCCGGAGCAAGCGGATAGATCGAATACTCTGGCTCAGAGGCTGGCTCTGTACCCCACCCCAATGCATCGGGCGACTGGACCAGGGAGGAGGGTCCAAAATCCGTTGGAGTGGAAGGACTATCGTAGGGAGAGATCTCCAACGGATCGACGTCGGCTGGACCCGGCGAGATCGAAGCTCCTTTTTCCAGCTGCTTTACCCGATACTGCAACTCCAAGACCACTTGGTGGATGTCGTGGACCATCTCGTGAATATCAACAATGGCCTGAGGAAGATTGGGATCATTTCCAGCGGGAGGAGTCTCCCTCAGGCTGTCAGTTTTGGGTGGCATAGTCCTTCCCATAGAGTATCAATCAGGGTTTTGGTATTGATCTCTGAATTCGTGGCCAGCAATGCTTGGACCAACTCTCCAGGGATGTCGAAGGTTATCTTGCGACTGTTGCTGATCATGGGATTCATGGCAGAACTAACGGTGCGACTAACAGGGATGGAACTTACGTGAGCTAGAGTAACAGAAACTACACGGGTACCTGTACTCCAAGCTAGCTGATCATAGTAACATCTTGTCAAGGTATTGCAATCAGAAATGTAAAGTAACGTGATTGCAACGATCTACAAAGGGCTTCAACCAAAGAACCGTACTCAAACTGATGCTGAGTCCGATTGGCTGTCTGGATCACATAATCCTACAATCAGCAGACTTAACGTGGCTGTAACCTCTCTACTGATTGTAGACCATTCTACGGGCAGAATACCCCAAATTTCATTTAGAAGTTGCAATCTTACACAGGATTCTGGTCTAGCATCCTCTGCTGCAGTACACCAAACAGTAATGACGGAGGTTGATCGCGCTCGAACGAGTTTTGGCTAGCAACGGAGAGGGTTAGACGTCGCTTTGCCCGTGTGAGCCCCACATACAGTAGTCGTAGCCGCTCAGCCGCCAGATCAAGAAAGGCCTGCTCGGTGGCAGAACCAGACGGGGTGGAGGATTCAGCGAATTGACGTAATTCTGCTATCGCCTCAGCTTGCAGATCGGTCCCCTCTAGGAAGGCCAGTCCAAGTGGGTGATCTTTCGGAAAAACTGGGTATTCATAAGCAGAGAGATTCGTGAGAAACACGTGATCCCACTCCAGTCCTTTGGATCGGTGCATGGTGGTTACTGTGATCGATCCAGGTTCAGCGCTAAAGCCAAAGACTTCGGAGGGGAAGTTATTCAGGCTACTATCTTTGATCACTTGAATCTCGTCGGCAATATGCTGCCAATCTGCGCCTGGGTGATCTCCCAGGACTTGCTGGAGCTGGTTGAGTAGGTAATGACAGACAAATAAGTCGTCTGGAGTGCGATAGAGCGTCTGCACCACTAGGTTGAGACCATCAATCCAAGGGGAGTAGGACGCTTGGATCCAAATGGCGATCGTTTTCAAAAGTTGGGTGAGGGCCTGCTGATCGAGAATGGGAAGATCAGGGGGGAGGGCTGGAGAGCCGATGAATCCCGGAAAGAGTAAGGCTTCGGGTTCAATCTGCAGCAGCCAGGGTTTGATCCGCTCCCGCATGTGGATCGGTGAGATCTCTGCCCAGTCGGTTAAGGTCTCAACTAATTGGGCAAGGCGCTGATTGGATGTTGGTTGAGCCAGGTAGGTGATCACGATTCCGATCCGATTGATGACTCGTTGTTGAGTTGGATTACTGCGGAGCAGATCGATGACCTGGGAGCATTCACTCGCTTGTAAGAGGTCTAGAGCTTTGGCTCCAAGATCGTTGGTGGGGACCAGGATCACAATTGAATGATCAGGGTAAGTGTGCAGGGACGCTAGAGCCATCTGAACAACAGCTTTGAGTTCGGCCTCTGGGGGACCAGGGATCCGATGGAATTGAATGTCAGCCTCGTGATTGGTGGGGTTGCGCGGTCCTGCTGTGGCTGAGTAGATATGCTGAGGGACTAAGGCTTGCTGTAACTCTGGGATCGGGTGTTTTGCACAGGCCCAGTCTACCAGCTGGTTGGCTAACGTCAGGATCTTGGGCGCACTGCGGCTGGATTCATCTAGATTGATCAGGATCGAGCTTTGCTGACAAAAGTCTCGAAAAAAGCGAGGCTCAGCGGTTGTAAAGGTGCTCATAATATTTTGATTCGGATCCCCTACCCGCACGAGGTTACCTGTGCGCCCACTGATCAAATGCAGCAACTCATCTTGGAGCGGAGAACTGTCTTGGGCTTCATCTTCAAACAAAAAGTCGTACCAATCTTGGACCTGGCTTAAGATCTCCGGATCGTGTCGCATCAACTCCACCGCTCGCCACCCCAGATCGTCGTAGTCGAGTTTGGCTTGGCGGTTCAGCTCAGCTTGATAGTCGTGATAGATCCCCAGAGCCCAACTCAGAAACCCGTTTGGATCGGGGCTGATTTCAGTGGGATCGAGGCGATAGTTTTTGGCGGTGCGGATCACGGACTCACACATGGATCGAAAGCTGCGGCTAAAGCGGGTCCGGTTGGTGCGATTTTTGAACGGTTGATCGGTTTGGGGGAGGAGAGGTTCCCAGCGATCGGTGTGGTAGCGTAGCCACGTTTGGGTCAGTCGCTGTAACAGCCGAGCTTGTTCATAGTGCTCCAGGATCTGGATCTCGGTCTGGTTGAGCCGACTTTCAAAGCTACGCAGGATCCGTAGGGCTAATGAGTGGAGCGTGAAGGCATTGCTAAAGCGAACGAGTTTACCTTGATTGCGGAGGCGTTGGTTGATCCGGTGAACTAAGTTGGCTCTCGACGATCGCATGTACGTGAAGACGCCAATCCGATGGGGTGGGATCCCTCGCTCTAGAATCAAGTCTGCGACCAGGATCTCTAGGGTAAATGTCTTGCCACTACCGGGAACTGCTGCGATCGCCATATGCCCTCCTTGGTAGTGGAGCGCCTGAGCTTGGCTTGGCCTAAGGGTGTGAGCAAGAACAGTCATTTCAAGGGTAATGGTGATCCACTAACTTCAATAGCCATCAAAATCGATCGGGTGTCTCTACGACATCTGCGATCTAGCTTAAGTTCACTCTGAGTCCAGGCTTTGTTAAATCTGAGTTTTTCTAAGATTAGCTTAAGGAAATGCTCAGCTGATAGTTTCATGGAGTTCAACTGTGGATTCTTCCCTGCAGGGCTGTAATAACGAAGCAGCCTTGATCTTCGGATTTTGCGGAAAAGGTGCGGATCCGTATCTTTCATGATCTTTGCAGGAGGAAGTCATGCCAACCGAGGATCCTAAGGTTGGACAATGAGTGAAAAGGGATCTGTTGGGCGAGGAGAGGCAGCATGACAGCGGTAATCATTGACGGCAAAGGGTTGGCGAACCGGATCCAGACTCAGATGACGGAGACGATCGTGCAGGTGCAGCAGCAGGTCGGTCGGCCTCCAGGGCTAGCTGTGTTGATGGTGGGTGAGCATCCTGCCAGTGCTGCTTACGTCCGTAATAAAGAGAAAGCTTGTGAACGGGTTGGGATCACCTCCTATGGCCAGCATTTTCCAGACGATGTCAGTTCTGAGCACCTGCTGGCAACGATCACCCAGTTGAATCAGGATGAACGTGTCGATGGGATCTTGGTGCAGCTCCCTTTGCCGGAAGGGTTTGATCGCAAGACTCTGTTGCTGGCGATCGATCCGGATAAGGATGTGGATGGACTGCATCCTCTTAATCTAGGTCGGATGTTGCGAGGGGAACGAGGGTTACGCAGTTGTACGCCTCTTGGGATCATGCGGCTGTTGGAGGAGGCCAGGGTTGATCTTGAAGGGAAGTTGGCCGTAATGGTGGGACGCAGCTTGTTGGTGGGAACTCCAGCCAGTATCATGCTCTTGGATGCTCGTGCCACAGTTCTAGTTGCTCATATTTACACAGCAGATCTAGGATCCGTGACTCGCTTGGCCGATGTTTTGGTCGTGGCCACAGGGCAACCTCAGCTGATCCGAGCGGATATGGTGAAGCCAGGGGCCACCGTGATCGATGTAGGGATCAATCGGGTTTTCACGTATGAAGGCCAGAGTCAGCTGGTTGGGGATGTTGATTTTGAGTCGGTGCGGGAGGTGGCTGGCGCGATCACTCCTGTTCCCGGTGGGGTCGGACCCATGACGGTAACTATGCTACTTCAAAATACGCTGCTCAGTTTTTGCTGGCGAACGGGGATCCCAGTTCCTGAAGCCTTTCGCTCAGCCTATTTCCAAAGCTAGGATGCGATGCAGATCAAAACGGCTCTGGGTTGGCATCCCTAAGGATCACGGTTAAGGATCACGGTGGGGATTGCTCATGTACATTCGAGGCTAGGTACATTGGAGGATAAACCCTGTGTGTACTTGCTAGCAGTGGTGAAGCAAGAATTCTAAAATCGTTGGAGAGATGATCATGAGGTTCTTGGTAGCGATTGATAGTTCCGTTGGCAGTCAGCACGCTCTGGAGAAAGCGATTCAGCTGGCCCAACCTCTGGAAGCCACCCTGGTCTTATTGACTGTGGTGGAGCCGATCATTTGGATCTACTATCCGAATACGGTCATGATGCCGATCGGGAATGCTTCATTGCCAGGGCATCTCAGCGATCCGAGTGAGGTTGAAACCGCGATCAAGCAAGGAGCTGAAACGACGCTGCAAGCCAGCCAACATCGCTGTGAGCAAGCAGGTATCACCTGTGTAACCCGCATAGAACGTGGAGCACCACGAGAAGTGATCTGCACCATTGCGGCTAGTGAAAATCCTGATGTGTTGATCATTGGATCGCGTGGGCTTGGTAACTTTGATCGGTTGATGTTGGGAAGTGTCAGCGATTATGTGGTACACCATGCAACTTGCCCCGTCATGGTTGTTCGCTAATCAATCTTCACGTGACAAGGTCGCTGAATTACTGAACCTGAGACTTCAGCATCTCCAGTTTCTGAACAGCAAGGGCAATCTCTTCATCGATCAGCCCAGCCATATCTAACAAAAGATCTCCACCTGCTCGGCGGGACGCTTGGACTCGCTGCTGCATTTGGTAAAGATCCGTCCCCGCTAACGTCATGAATTCTTCTCGGATCGACCCCAGCCTCTGTCGGATCTGGGCTATTTTGCGAGTGATTCTCAGGGTTTCAGCGTAATAACTCTCGCTGTCGTCATTTGCACGAGTCTCACAATCGGCTAAGACGGCCCGTAGATATTCCAGATCACCTGCAGCATAAGCCTGATTGACTTCAGCCATCACGTGTTGACGACGAGCTCGTTCCTCTTCATCCAGGGCTAAATCGGGATGGATCCGTTTGGCAACATCCCGATACAGTTGTTTTAATTCAGGCGAAGGTTGAAAGGAGGGTTTAGCCTCTAGATAAAGGAGATATTGTTGGATCTGAGCTTCGATCTGTTCCAAAATTCGGCGGCGGGTACCGATTAACCCTTCGTATTCACGCTCAAAGGATTGGATCTCAGCATGTAAGGTGGCAAGCTCAAGTTCGCGTTGGGATAACTGAGATTCTAAATCGGCTAACTCAGTCCGCAAGGAACTACGCCGATCACTATCGATAGGGAGATTCGGATCTTGCGCCGTTGGGCTAAGGGGATCGACGGGTGCTGAACGGGGAATCAGCTCGCGGTTGGGGTCCATCATCAATCTGAGAATAGGTAGGATCGTGTGGGATCTTGTAAGGGTGATCCGATTGGATCGTGAAACTGTGCTCATTCTAACGGCAGTTTGTTCCTCTGAACCTGGCTCAACTGCACCGATGCCGCAATCGTGGTCAGATCCGGCTGATCTAAGTGATCGGGTTGCCTGTAAGTGATCGCGTGAGAATGTGCTGAAGAATGCGCAGATAGTCCTCCGCCTATTTAGGATCTCTTGATCGCTTCCACACCTCCACGTGTTACTTGCATTTTCTGGTTGGGGCAGCTTAGCCTGGATGAATCTCTCAAGATCCATTCTCAAGCTTCATGGCTAAAGACTCTGGGAAGAAGGTCTTGATCTGATCGTATGGCCTCAATCTGTCCGTCACGTGCTAGGAGAGGATTTAGATCGATGATGGTGATTCGTGTGGTATTGGCTTCTGTCTTAGTGGGGGTATTTCTCTGGGAGATCGCCTCCTGGATTCGGTCGATTCTGGCAACGGCTCGACGGATGCACCAGATCCCCTGTTGGGATTGCCGCTTTTGCTCCGATGATCCCTATCTCAAGTGTGCGGTTCATCCCGATCAGGCCCAGACAGAAGCAGCGATTGAGTGTGCTGACTTTGTGATGCGGTCGAAGAGAGCTTAGGATCAAGTTGTCAGGGAAATTCAGGTTTTGCTGGAGCCAAAACACGCTACAGTCTTAGTTGTTCTTGCTCACGATCTAGATCATTCATGCGGATTCCTCCAGTTACAGCTGATCAGGCTGACAAGCAGACTCAGAAAATCTACGAAAGCCTGGAAAAATCCTATGGTAGCGCCCTGAATCCCCTGCAGGTGATGGCCCACAAACCGCAGGTGATGCGAGCGGCAATGGCCATGTACGGTGCGATCCACACCGATAATCCCAACCTGACTGAGCAACTGAAGGAGTTGGTGAGCATTCGGATCTCCCAGATCAACGGCTGTCGTCACTACTGCTTGCCCTATCACACCTTGCAAGCTCAACGCCACGGAGCTCCCGCTGAAAAGATCGAAGCTGTGGCCCACGCCCTCCACAGCGATCTCTATACTCCTGCTGAGAAGTTAGCCATCGAATACGCCGAACGGATCACCGTCCCAACCATGTGGGTCACGGACAGCTTTTTCAATCAACTGAAGCAAGTTTGGTCTGATCCGGATCTGGTTGAGCTCACGGCCCTGATCGGGTTCATGAACTTCTGGACCAAAGTGATCGAAGCTCTCGGCATCCCCTTGGATGAAGAATTTGCAAACCAGATCGAAGGCTAATCCCCATCGTTCGATCCTCAGATCTACACCTCTCGATCCAGGATTCCTCAGTCCGAAGTCCGATCGAGAGGAATATTTCATCAGGTTCCTTGCTTGAATTCACCTCTTCAGTGGGAGAGTTCAATCCCAGCGATGATCTGAGCCATCGAGCCAAATAGTAATGTCCTGAAGGATCTAGCATTATTCTAAAATCACGTAAATACCCGATACGTTTGGAGGCCCTGTCTCTTTAGAGCAGGGAGGAAAAACGAACGTGCGGCTTTAGCCGTCGTCAACCCGTTATGCATAGGTATATCCATCCTTTTGGTAAATAGGCTGACAATACTTGTGGCTAATCCCCGTCACTCTGCCACTTTGGGTGGCAATATCAAAACTGCCAGATGCCCGACATAGAACCCGCCCCACATAGGTCCCAATCTTTTTGCCAGCGCTGACAACTGCTTGAACCATATCCCCGGTTTTGAAGCCTTTATGAACCTGGAGTCGTGACCTGTGTCGTTTTGGCAAGCCATACTTATCAGTGCCGCACATTTGCCGATTCCCATGGCCCGTCGCTTTAATCAACAACGGCTCGGAAGTACAAAACTCTAGAGTGGGTATCTCCCCAACACAGGCAGCATCTAGCCAATGAGCTTTAGGGATACCTTGCTGGGAGCGGTTAAATTGGGTCTGTCCTCCAGTCCCTGAGCTAACAGGTAGGCCCGTCTCCTTGAGAGCGTTGAACAACTTCCAACGGGTGGCATTAACCGCCGCTGCATCTTTTAAGGGTGCTTTGGCTTGTCGCTTGATTGTGGCCAATCGGTCAGGCTTGTGGGATAGAAACTCTTCAATCGCTTGATTCGATTTGGCCTGATTACAGGGCACACAGGCGATGGTTAAGTTGCTAACCCGATTGGAACCACCC
>CAZONZ010000068.1:1610-13756 GCA_964581005.1 uncultured bacterium | reverse complement strand
CACCACCCCCCAAGCCTTCGGCTATGGGCGGAGCACTGCGACGTATCTTGGTAGAACTCAAGAGCGGATCCGGGCCAAAGTCTCCCAGTAAGCGGACTTCAGGGTGCAAGATCAGTGACCACTCCTGATAGACCTTGGTTTGGATGACGCGGATCAGTTCGTAAATGTCGGCAGCGGTGGCTTTGCTAGTGTTCAGGATAAAGTTGGCGTGCTGTTCAGAGACTTGGGCTCCACCGATCTGGAAGCCTTTCAGCCCCGACTGCTCGATCAGCCAGCCTGCGGCATAGGGTTTGGGATTGCGGAAGACACTGCCACAACTGGGTAAGTGATACGGCTGAGTGGTTCGGCGTTGTTCCCAGTTGCGTTGGGTTTGATCGATCACAGTTTGGCGATCATGCCCTGGCTCTAACTGCAACCAGGCTCCGGTGATCACCCAAGGATGGTGCTGGAGAAGGGAAAATCGATAACTAAAGTTCAGATCACTTGCCTGCAGTGTCCGAAGCTCACCCTGATCGTCTAGGGCTACGGCCTCTAAAAAAATATCCTCCATCGCTGCTGCATGAGCTCCGGCATTCATGAAGACAGCTCCCCCAACCGTCCCAGGGATCCCTCTAGCCCACTCCAAGCCGCTCCAGCCCCGTGCAGCCACGATCAGCGCCAGTTTCGCCAACGGTTCCCCAGCGGCCACCCAAAGCCGTCCATCCTCCTCTAAGTGGATCCCCCGCAACCGTCGGGTATTGATCACTAAACCTGGCAATCCTGTATCGCTGATCAATAAATTGCTCCCCGCACCCAAAATCGTCACAGGTTGATCGATGGCGTTGGCCCATGTCAAGCAAGACTGCAGTTCCTGACTAGAGGAGGGCTCACAGTACCATTCAGCAGGTCCTCCAATCCGAAAGCTGGTGTAGGGTGCGAGAACAACATTGGGTTGAATCTGTCCCATCCCGTTACGGTCAACCTCCTGATCTGGATCAACACCTGCGGGGTTGGCTGGGTGAGCATTGGGGATATTGATCACATTGATCACATCATTTTGGATCTTGGAGATCATAACGGAGTCGCCTCATCAACCTCAACAGTATCGAAAAACTGGGTCTCATCCTTCGCCCTGCTAGCGGGGTGGATCGGAACCTGCCACGCAGCCCTACCAGGATTAGGGATAGCCTCCTGATCAGGGAGTTTCAGCAGGTCGCTAGAGTCGATCAGAGGCTTCAGGTGGCTCAGTGGGTCCGCATCTACTGTATCCGTGATTCGCTGGATCATGGCGTGGTGGAGCCAAGAGATCTCTCAGGATTGAGGCGGGTTGGGCTATGGACCAGGGAAACGGTTTATGTGGGAGCCTTGGGATAGGGATCTGGGTCGAAGGGTTTACGCCATGCTGGGGCTCTAGGCTGCTAGAATTGCTCTCTAGTTCGAGAGTGTTGCTACCCATGTCTGTCATTCGTGAGCTGCATACCCAGTTGCTAAACCGCGATCGATCCGCCGTCGAGATCACCCAAACGTATCTGGAGCGGATCCAGCAGCTAGAACCGCAATTGCATAGTTTTATTACGACCACGCCGGAGCAGGCTCTGCAGCAGGCGGCAGCGGTAGACACTCGGATTCAAGCTGGGGAGTCGATCTCTCCGTTAGCGGGGATCCCGATAGCGATCAAAGACAACATGTGTACTAAGGGGATCCCGACTACCTGCGCCTCTAAGATCTTGCAGGGATTTATTCCTCCTTACGAATCGACGGTGACGGCACGGTTGGCGGCTACGGGCATGATCATCGTTGGCAAAACCAATCTGGATGAGTTTGCGATGGGCAGCTCGACGGAAAATTCAGCCTTTCAACTCACCGCCAATCCCTGGGATCTCAGTTGTGTGCCTGGGGGCTCTTCAGGGGGATCGGCTGCAGCAGTTGCCGCTGATGAAGCTGTGGTTGCCTTGGGATCCGATACAGGGGGATCGATTCGTCAGCCTGCAGCGTTTTGTGGTGTGGTGGGGATGAAGCCGACCTATGGCTTGGTGTCCCGCTATGGTCTGGTTGCGTTTGCTTCTTCTCTCGATCAAATTGGCCCCTTTGGTCAAACGGTGGAAGATGCTGCGTTAGTTCTCCAAGGGATTGCAGGCCACGATCCGATGGATTCTACTAGCCTCAATGTGGAGATTCCGGACTACAGCCAAGCGTTGATCCCGGATTTGAAAGGATTTCGGGTTGGAGTGATCCAGGATCTGTTAGGGGAAGGCTGTGGGGAGGAGGTTCGGACAGCGGTTCAAGCGGCGATCCAACAGTTTCAAGATCTGGGGGCTGAAATCGTAGATATTGCCTGCCCCACATTCAAATACGGCTTAGCAACCTATTATATCATTGCCCCTTCCGAAGCGTCCGCGAACTTAGCTCGTTACGATGGGGTCAAATACGGCCTCCGCGAAAAGGCTGATTCCTTAGTTCCGATGTATGCCAAGACCCGCGATCACGGATTTGGTCCAGAAGTGAAGCGCCGGATCATGATCGGGACTTACGCGCTATCCTCTGGCTATTACGACGCCTATTACCTCAAAGCCCAAAAAGTTCGCACCCTGATCAAGCAAGATTTCATCAACGGGTTTGCCAAAGCCGATGTCTTGATCTGTCCGACCACACCCACTCCAGCTTTTAAAGCAGGCGAGATCACCGATCCCCTGAGCATGTATCTGTCTGACTTGATGACGATCCCGCTAAATTTAGCAGGATTACCGGGGTTGAGTTTGCCCTGTGGATTTGCCGCGAGTGGATTGCCGATTGGCCTGCAGATCATTGGCAACGTTCTAGAGGAGAGCAAAGTCTTTCGAGCCGCCTATGCCTATGAGCAATCAACCTCCTGGCATCAGCAGAAGCCGCTCAAGTAAAATGTAGGGTCAACGGCGTTATCCCAAAGAAGAGTTAGCCGAGCGAGGACAAAAACTCTACGAATCTGGCATTCGGGAACAAGTCGAAGCGAGTAAGATTGCCCTTTGAGAGGATCAGAAGCACCATCCGGATCGAATGATCCATGACGTTCTACCGATTGGGCAAACCGTGTGAAGTCAAGACAGCCGGTTGAGCGGGAGTTGGGAATAGCTGTTGCAAGCCAGCCTCTCGATACTGGATCGGTTCTCTGGCCCATTGCCACAGGCTTTCATAGAAGAAAAAGGAAACCCCAGCATACTGATGGCGACGCACTTGTTCGACTTGAGCTTGGATCTGTGCCATTGGATGGGATCGACCTTTGAGACCGGCTAAAATCCCGATACTGAGGGGTAAACGGAGCTTGAGTTGCTGGAGTTGGGGATCTTGGAGAACCTGGACAAAGGCAGGCAGCTGATCTCGATAAACTTGCAGGATCAATTCGTCAATCCAACCCTGCTGTTGCCATTCGATCCAGTCTTGGAGATGTTCAACATAGGCAAAACGATAGGGGTTCGGCGATAAAGAAATTAAACAATCGGATCGGTGCTGCTTAATAGTTGTGGCCAGTTGATGCATAAATTCAGTGATTTGATCGGCTCGCCAGCGCACCCATTCAGAGTCAGAGGGATCGGTCGGTGGGTTACCATTGTGATGGGTTTGGCGGTAACGAGTGATTGTATAGGGATCGTAGCCAAATTCCTTCGGTAGACCAATGTGATCGTCAAATTGGATGCCATCGATCGGGTAATGCTGGACAATTTCGAGGACGAGATCGGCTAGAAAGGCTTGAACCTCAGGATGAAACGGATTTAACCACACACGGGTATGGATCCCTTCTTGCCACTGTTGGGTTCCGTCGGATCGTTGAGTTAGCCAGTCGGGATGACGGTGGGCCAGTTCGGAATCAGCGGGGGCCATAAATCCAAATTCAAACCACGGGATCACCCGCAAATGCTGCTGATCACCCTGCTCCACTAACTCAGCCAACACATCTCGATGCTGGAGGCGGGGATCGGGATCTCGATCATGGCCGATCACCGATGCGGCAACAGGGCTGGGATAGAGCGTATAGCCCCAATTCCAGACGGTGGGATAGATCGTATTGAAATTGAGTTGGTGAAGACGAGCCAGACCCGCTTGCAGGATCTGGCTCGAAAACAAGATGGGACTATCCACATTGGTGAGCCAAACCCCTCGGAGCTCAGTTGTGATCTGGCTGGGATCGAGGGAATTCGTTTTGGGGCTGGTTGGCAAACCGTCTGTCTGTGAATTCCAGTGGGGATGAGCACTCAAGCCCACCAACATCCCAACCGTGACCATCACTAGGCTGATCAGGGTGAACAACCAGGCCAAGGGAAACGATCGAGCGGTTCGCATAAGGGGTAGGGATCGGGAGCCAACTGAAGCGGGCTAGGGTTACTGAAGCGGACAAACGTGAACCAGGGTAGCAAACCTAGGATCAGAAGCTTCTATTCGTCAATCGTCCGTTCCACAATAATCTTGAGATTTGCCACTAGAGCCCCGATCGCGCCCACAGCAGCCAACACAGGAGCCAGCACCGTCCCCAGAACCCCAACGGCTACGCCAACGGTCAAGGGAATCTCGATCAAGGTGTGATCCTCAGAGGTTTTGATCACGATCCGGCGGACATTGCTTTCCTCAGCCAATTCGCGGATCTTGGCCAGCAGAGCATCGCCGCTCAGGGTGAATTCTTCGATGCGTTGAGATCCTTGGGGCGGGGTGTCAACTTGGGAGATTTCCGTCTCAGGGGTAGAGGGTGCTGGAGTAGACTGCGGATCAGAGGGAGTTGGAGTGTTTGAGCTCATGGGTGACGCTCTCCTTAGAAATGCGGGGAACATAGACTAACGGATCTAGATATGGATCTAGAGTCTGAGACCTTAGGGCTGCACCTCGTGATCTGAGTTAGACAAGCCCTGCCTGAGCTAGCTTACCACCCGGCTAGTCCAAGATACCAGTCGATCAACTGGGGACCCATCCAAACCGCAATTACTCCTCCGATCGAGAGGTAGGGGCCAAAGGGGATCGCTCGCCCCATCTGGACTTTTTGCAAGGCCAATCCGATCAAGCTTCCCACCAACCCCACCAGGGTTCCAGCCAACAAAGTGATCACCATCCCCTGCCAGCCCAACCACATGCCGATCATGGCCAGGAGTTTGCCATCCCCTAACCCCATGGCTTCTTTACGCAAGACGAATTGGGCCACAATCCCGATCAGCTCTAAGGTCCAGATCCCGATCACCGCACCTACGATGCCGCCCAATAGAGACTCAGCTGAAGCAACCCAGGATCCCTCACCGGAGAGCCACGGCACTAGCAGCCGCATCACGATCCCCAAGATTAGGCCGGAGCGGGTTAGTTCTTCTAATAGCAGAAAACTATCGAGATCAATCAGGGCTAACGGGATTAACCAGCTGATCAGCAAACACGCTAAAACGGCCTGAGGTGTAAAGCCCAAAAAGGCAAAGCTGAGCACAAATAAGATCATGGTCAATGTTTCGATCGCTGGATAGCGCCAGGAGATCCCTGTACCACAGTGCTTGCAACGCCCTCGCAGCCAGATCCAACCGAGGATCGGAACATTTTCAGTTGGTCCTAAGGGGGTTTTGCAGACAGGGCAGTGGGATCCAGGTCGGATAAGGGAAATACGGTTGGGTAAGCGATAGACCACAACATTTAAAAAGCTACCCACGGAAGCCCCGACGTACATGATCACTAGCCAGAGGAGCGGTTGTAAGTCTTGCGTCAAAAGTTCCACGATCTCACCTAGGATAGGGGGCACCTGAGGTCTGTTTAGGCACACGAATATCGAGATCTGTCAGAAAACTGGAGGTGGGAATCGTCGTTGCTGTCATCATCAAATCCTGGAGGAGGGCAGTGGGGTTTATCGACGGACTGAGAGTCAGGCAAGCCCGACCCGAAGCACCGAGATCGTCTCAACTGTGGATCCTGTTTCGAACCCTGTCAAGAACTTAGCTGATCTTCATCTGATCCTCAACAGGACGGATCTGACCTCCTGCTGGATCCAGAGGAACCCCTGCTAAGAGACACAGGTAACGGTGATCTTCAATCCATAAGAATGCATTAATTGGATGCTCTTTTCTATGGAGTATGGTTGAATTCCTCTATATCATTTTTCCACTCTCTTCCCATACAGGAGGGTTGAGCTGATATGGACTCCTGCAATTGGGGCAAGGGATCGCGGATCATGTCAGATTGCTCTGCTCCTTCTTTCTTTGGGGATATCATCTTGCAGAGCAACGATCTATCTGGCTTGATGGGCGAGCTTGGGGCCGACAGGGTGGAGCTGTTGTCTGGGATCAGGCTCAGCTCTTTATCAATGGAGGGGAAAACTGATTGCTCCTGTCAGGTGATCCGTCACTATAATAGCTGATCATCTGACCTAAGTGTGACTATCAAATCTATCATCTTCTCTAGGACTGTTATGCTGTCAACTCTGCCCGAATCAACCATGCATCGAGTGAGGTGGGTATTGACCATCGGCTGGTGCCTTTTGATTGTTTCGCTCTTCTATGATCCTGTATCGGCCTGGTTCACAGAACCTTCGACTGTGGGTAGTCCGCTCAGGATCGATCTGCAAGATTGTGTCGAGGTACAGGGGCAGTGCTTAGAGGAGATACCTTATGCTTTAGGGGCTCCCCTATTCTGGGGGATCATCGTCCCCTCCGCTATTTTTATATTATTGGTGTTGGGGCATGAGTTTTGGAGACGGATCTGCCCCCTATCCTTCCTCTCCCAAATTCCTAGAGCCTTAGGTTGGCAACGGAAGCGAAAGCGACAGGATCCCAAAACAGGGAAAATTCGCTATGAGCTATTCAAAGTAGGTAAAGAATCGTGGCTGAACTACAACCATACTAACTTACAGCTGGGCCTTTTTTTTGTTGGATTATGTTGTCGCATCCTTTTTGTTAACTCAAATCGGATTGCATTAGGTCTGTTTCTGATCCTAACTATTATTGCAGCGATCACAGTTGGCTATCTTTATGGGGGTAAGTCTTGGTGTCAGTATTTTTGTCCCATGGCTCCGGTGCAAAAAATATATTCAGAGCCACGGGGACTACTCAATAGCAAAGCTCATGAGGGGGCCAGTCGGGCAGTCATTACCCAATCCATGTGTCGGGCAGTAGGTCAGGATGGTAAGGAACTCAGCGCCTGTGTAGCCTGTCAGAGCCCCTGTATCGACATTGATGCAGAACGATCGTATTGGGATGGACTCAAAGATCCACAACAACAAAGACTCTACTATAGCTATTTGGGCCTTGTTGTGGGATATTTCATCTATTATTATCTCTACTCCGGCAATTGGGATTACTTTCTCTCAGGGGCCTGGGCTCATGAGGAAAATCAGCTTGCTAATCTGCTCAGCCCTGGGTTTTACCTGTTTAGCCAGCCCATTCCGATCCCTAAGTTATTGGCGGTGCCCATGACGTTGATGACTTTTATGGTAGGAGGATATCAACTGGGTCGTACCTTAGAGAACCGTTACAATGCCCATCGCCCCCCTCAGAGTGATCCTATCCTTGTTCGTCATCATCTCTTCACCCTTTGTACCTTCCTAGCCTTCAACTTCTTCTTTATTTTTGCGGGCCATAACTTTATCCAATTGCTGCCCAACCCCTTACCTTCTGTTTTCTCTGTACTGATAGCCATCTGTAGCACTCTCTGGCTCTACCGCACTTGGCAACGCAACCCGGGCCTCTATGAGAGGGAAGGTCTTGCCCATCGGTTACGAAAACAACTTAAGAAATTGGATCTGGAGACAGAAAAGTTCTTAGATGGACGATCCCTTGATGAGCTGAGTGCCAGTGAGGTTTATGTGTTGGCTAAAGTCCTTCCCAGTTTCTCTCATGAGAAGCGTTTACAGGCTTACCAGGAAGTTTTGAGGGAGACCATCAAGCAGGATTACCTATTACCTGAGAACAGTTTGGATCGGTTTAAGCAATTGCGTCAGGACTTAAGTATCTCTGAGGAGGAGCACCATACGATTCTGCAGGAGCTAGAACAGCAACACCCCGAGATCTTTAGTGCTGCCAGACCCTCCAGTCAGGAAGATGCCCTGCGGCTGGACAGCTATAGAGAAATGCTCCTTGAAACGATCTTGAGTTCCTGGAAGAATCATCCAGAGAAGGCCAAGATTATGGATCTGTTAACCGGATTCTCAGAAAACGCATCCCCTGAAGCGTTGGAGAGGATCCTGAATGAGTTATCGGCCTCCGACCACGACCTAGTGGAAGAAATCAGGCAAGAATATAGTATTACTGCGGATGAAGAGTCTGATGTCCTGATGCGCACGGACCCTGTTCACCTCTGGCAAATCTTGGCGGAACGCATTGGTGTCAAGGGATCCATCGATATTGCAGATGACGATTATCTTTATCCCGTGTTCCAACAGATTGACTCAGATGGATCGGGGCATATTAGCTTTGATGAGCTGAAGACTTATATGCGTGTTTTTGATCCGAATTTAACCGGTGCCCAGATAAAAGAGATGCTGATCCGAGCGGATTCCACTAGTGATCGGCACGTAAGCTATGAAGAATTTAAGGCTGTTTTCCAGTCTCTGAAACCCCGTTCAAAGCGATTAGGTCGTCGAGGCTCCAAGGGATAAGAGTCCTCTTGGTTTCCTGATCCCAGGCAATCCCACCAACTGGATAACGCCAGGAGATCGGTTGGCCACAGTGACGACACCGACCCCGTAACCAGATCCAGCCCAACACAGGCACATTCTCCGCTGGCCCCAGAGGAGTCTTACATTTGGGACAATGGGATCCAGGTCGAATCAAAGACAGATGATGGGGGACTCGATAGACAACCACATTAAGAAAACGAACGTAAATCAATTGTTGTACTTGTTGGATCGATTGTTGCAGCCTTGATACTACGAAAGGGAACTGAGGTCGTGTAGCGTTCTAGCTCCGCGTCGGTCATCGTGCGGATGTAGTACCCGGCGGAAACCTTACGGGAGAATTGAACCTGATCGCCATCCTCCAAATTGCGGGACTTGTGCCGAACCCCCTGGATCAGGAGCCCATTACGGCTTTCTTGGCCCGATACATTCCCATCTTGGATCTTGTAGCCATATCCGGAGGGGCTGCTGGGAGAAGGCAGCCGCACCAAAAGAGCATGTTGACGGGAGACCGCTGGGGAATGCAGCACGATCGAGCACGTTGGATCCCGCCCCAAGGTATAGGCCACTTCCGTTAGCAGGAAGGCCCGTCGTCCGTCTTCATCATCGACGACAAGGATATGGTGAGTGCGGGGTTGGTCAGAAGCGCCGGGATGAGACTGAGCCATAACCGATCCACAGAAACCGACCCTGATCCTAATCGATTTCGACCCCTTTGAGCCGCGAGGATTGACCGGATTTGATCTCGATGGCTGTTGGGGGAACCTGGCAGTAGTTCGCCAGATGTTTGATCCGTTCAGCATTGGCTTTGCCATCGACAGGGGGAAGCCCTAGAGATTGAGCTAGAACTGCGTCTTGCTGCGTTTGAAGCACGTTTAGAACAGGTCCAATCCCTTCTGCGAATCATTGAGACAGGTTCTGAGCCTCGATCCGCCCAACAGATCCGGTACAAGCCTGTCATACTGGGAGAGTATCCTGAAGCTCATCTATCATGTTTACCCTTGAAGTGACCCTCAGAGGCAACCCCAATCCTGTGATCGTTCAGCGCAAGGAAGAAGAGGCTGCCGATCAGTTGTACCAGCAGATCTTGACGACGCTGCAGCAGGGCGAGCCCAAGTTCCTGGAATTGACCTGTGATCGGACCGGTAAGCGAGCTATTGTGTTGACCCCAGAGATCTGTGCTGTCCAGCTCACGCCCAAAGCCGGAGCCACCGCTGTTGCTGGACCTCGCACCGGATTCATGGCTCAAATCGACTCGAACGCCTAAATCGCAAGGAACCTCTTGAACGCATGACCCGATCGGCAGTAGACCTAGCTATTTCGATCACCGATCTCAGCTTTGCGTGGCCGAACCGACCACCGATCTTGCACCACTGCACCCTGCAGATCCCCTCCGGTCAACTCTGGATGCTCCTCGGTCCTAACGGTAGCGGTAAGTCAACGCTGCTGCGACTGTTGAGTGGATCCCTCCCCAACCCAGAAACCGGCTCGATTCAGATCGAACGCCCCGTTGGCTTTGTGTTTCAGAATCCCGATCATCAGCTGATCATGCCAACCGTGGGGGCTGATGTTGCCTTTGGCCTAGCTCATGACTCCCTTTCATTGATGGAAACTCGCTGGCGGGTCCAAGCAGCCCTAGCCCACGTTGGATTGGAAACCCTGATCCGACGTCCGATCTACACCTTGAGTGGCGGCCAAAAGCAACGTGTCGCTGTAGCCGGAGCCCTTGCTCGACGGTGCCGTGTCTTGTTGTTGGATGAACCCACAGCGCTCTTAGATCCCAATAGCCAAAAAGAGCTACTCGATCAGATCCGACGCCTAGTTACGGAGGAAGATCTGACGGCTCTTTGGGTCACCCATCGCTTAAACGAGCTTGATTGGGCCGATACCGCGATCCTGCTCCAAAATGGCCAAATCACCCATCAGGGATCCCCTCAACAAATCCGTCTTCAGATTGAGGATCTATTTCAAACCCGAACACTGTGAGCCGTAGTTTTGGCACTCAAGCTATGGGTATATCCTTCGATCATCGTGGTGAAGCAGAACGATACGTAAGTTTTGTCTCCGATCGAGGGCAGGTCTGCTGGTATCGGCCAATGATTGATGACAGCTCTAGATCCAAGTTCTGAGGCAAGTCTTCAGGTAAGGGTGCTGGCTGCTCATGATCGCACTCCTAAAGTTCTAATCTTAACCCGATCGTTTAGACTTTCTGAGATTTCCGTGTAAAATTCTGAGTGCAATCCGTAGATAGACGATCTAAGTCCCATCAAAGTCCCATCATTATGATCTGAGCATCCCCTTGGTTGATCTGAATGGAGACCTATGTTACCGCCCTTCTTCTCCCACTTGGCCCGATTGTTGTCCCACTTCTCCCTCCATCGACTCTCGTGGCGCTTTGTGATCCAAATGGTTAGTGCCCTAGTCGTGATCATCAGCCTCGGCGGGATCCTCTTGGTTCCGAGTTGTGGTGGGGGGGGTGATAGTTCCAGTCTGCTCCTGCCAACCCCTGTACCTGCAACTCCCACTCCTGTGCCTGCAACTCCGATCCCTCTGCCGGAAACACCTCTGCCCGCAACTCCAACCCAGATCCCGTCCACTCCAGCTCCAACGACTTCCCCGATCCCCAACTCCGACTTTACGATCCAACTGCGGTTTGTCGGTAATGGGTTCACCCCTGCTCAGCAAGCCGTATTTCAGCAAGCTGCCGATCGCTGGAGCCGGATTATTCGCCAAGATCTACCCGATATCCCTGTGACGGAACCTGCTGGCAGTTGTCTAGAAGACTCCCCTCCGATTAATCAAGTGATCGATGATCTTTTGATTGATGTTCAAGGACTGGAGATTGACGGAGAGGGTGAGATCTTAGCTGGAGCTGGCCCCTGTTTCTTGCGGATCGATTCCTTACTCCCACTCTATGGTGCGATGCAATTTGATAGTGCAGATCTGGCCAATGTTGAACAGGCTGGACAACTAGAGAGTCTGATCCTGCACGAGATGGCCCACGTGATGGGGTTTGGCACAATTTGGTCGGATAAGGGTCTACTGGCAGGTGTGTTTTCCCCCAATCCTACCTACACTGGAGCCGAGGGAGTTGAACAGTATGCTGAACTTGGCGGCAGTGGATCCGTTCCGTTAGAAAATCAGGGAGGGATCGGAACCCGTGCCGATCATTGGCGGGAGAGTACGTTTGGCAATGAACTGATGACCGGATTTTTGAACTCCGATCAGCTCAACCCCCTAAGTCGCCTAACGATTGGATCCTTTGTTGATCTGGGCTATGCGGTTGATCTCAACCAAGCTGATTCCTACACACTGCCGTCACCTTCCGAGATCGCTGCTGTGATCCAGGCCAGTGAACGCCAGATCGAACTGAAGGAGCGACCTCTCAATCGACCTATCAAGATTCTGGATCGGGAGGGAAAACACGTCTTTTAATCGGTTCTCAGGGGCATGATGGCAACCTATTAGTCAGGATCTCAAGAGGACTGACGATCATTAAGGAACAACCCACCCACCTCGCTGATCCCACGATCAGTCCCCCATACCCAGGGTCAACTTGAAGAGG
>CAZONZ010000068.1:0-1510 GCA_964581005.1 uncultured bacterium | reverse complement strand
ATAAATCTGATCAAAGGGAACCTTCACGTCTGGTTCTGAAGCTGAGTCTGACGGGAGTCCAGCTGGTTTAGGGTAACGGAGTATGGCAAAATAGGGGGTATCATCACCCAATCGTCTTACCTGGAGCGCTTCCGATGGCTGCTGAAGACAAGAGTCTGAATGCCCAAGAGTCTGCCCAATCTCAAAATCGGCCCCAAGGATCGAGTGTGTCTGAGTTCGTGGCAGTCTATCGGCCTAAGTACACCCGCTACATTGGCAATCGTCCCGTGGCTGACAACGTCACCGAAGATGTTGATGACTTGATGGGCTATATCGACTAATCACTCCTGGCAGATCCCTGATCTTGGTGAGCCTTTGCATATTTTCTTAAGAACTGGTACTCCATCAGCTCCCTAAAATAGGAAAGGATCGCGTGCTTGTTCAAGGGAACGCTTATGCCACTTGCTGTTGGGATGATCCAAACCCTTGGATTTCCGGCTGTTTTGGCGGCTGCTGACGCTATGGTCAAAGGTGGACGGGTAACCCTCGTCTATTTTGATCTGGCAGAGCGAGGTGAATTTGTGGTGGCCGTTCGCGGGGGCAACTCAGAGGTGCAACGGGCTGTGGATGCCGGAGTTGCGGCTGTCGAGACGGTGTCTGGGGGGAAACTCGTGGCCTATTATGTGATCCCCAATCCAACTGAAAATGTTGAAACGGTTCTGCCGCTGGAGTTTTCGGAGGTGGCTGAGCGCTTCCGCACCTGACGAGGTTGAGCTCGTGGGGTTGGATCGTTGGGCAAAGTTAACCGTTCTGAGGGGCATGGAGGAAGCAGGGTATGGAAGTTGCTGTTGGATCATTGGAAACTAAAGGATTCCCTGGGATCCTGGCTGCAGCGGATGCCATGGTGAAGGCAGGGCGCGTGACGCTGGTGGGCTATATTCGAGCGGGTAGTGCTCGGTTTACGATCAATATTCGCGGCGATATTTCGGAAGTTAAGGCCGCGATGGATGCTGGGATCGCAGCAGTCGAGAAGGTCTACGGCGGTACCCTCGAAACCTGGGTGATCATTCCCCGTCCCCACGAGAACGTTGTGGCGGTGTTGCCGATCGATTTCTCCGATAAGGTCGAACGCTTCCGCAATCAAGTGGAAATGATCCCGAATTCTCCCAACGGATCGTCAGGATCCCAACGCTAACGTATTGATCATCTCTAGGATCTTGGGGGGAGTAGTTGGCTTAATCCTATATTCGCCCCCTCTATGATGCAATAGGGTATGACCATCCGTTTCAACTCAAACGGCTTGACGTCTTCTACAGACAGGGCTGAGATCTCAATGCATCGGGGAAGAAACAGTGATGGTTAATCCATTCACACGTTTTTGGGCATATTAGTCTTGTCATTTTCAGTCTCAGTATGTTTTGAAAATCATTCTCTAGACTTCTGGATTGGACGCATTAATGGACGCATTAATGTCCTTATCTTGTTTTTCTACCATTTCTTTAGCGTTGTCGATTTGTCTTGCTTGTATATT
>CAZONZ010000067.1:0-13808 GCA_964581005.1 uncultured bacterium | reverse complement strand
ACCAACTTGCAAATGCCCGTCTTTACCTGTGGCGGGATGCGCTATCAGCATAAGTGGCAAGATCTATCCTGGTCTGAAGTTCCGGACGAGAGTCAGGCCAACCTGGAAGCCACCATCCGCCGCTCGGTTGAGCTGGGGATCTATCATATTGAAACAGCACGGGGCTACGGCAGCTCAGAAATGCAGCTGGGCCGGATCTTGCCAACCTTGCCACGGGATCAATTGATCATTCAAACCAAAGTTGCCCCAAAAGCCGATGTTGCTGAGTTTCTCGATATCTTTGAAACATCCATGAGCTATCTGCAATTGGATTACATTGATCTGCTGGGCCTGCATGGGATCAATACTCCAGAGTTGTTGCACCATTGCCTCCGACCGGGGGGGTGTTTGGATGCAGCCCGGAAACTCGTTGATCAGGGTCGGGTTCGCTATGTGGGGTTTTCAACACATGCACCGTTAGAGGTGATCTTGGCGGCGATCAGGTCCAATGGGTTTGATTACGTCAACTTGCACTGGTACTACATCAACCAAACCAACTGGCCTGCGATCGAAGCCGCTACAACCTTAGATATGGGAGTGTTTATCATTAGCCCATCCGATAAAGGCGGACATCTTTACAATCCCCCCCCGAAGCTCGTTGATCTCTGCCATCCCTTGAGTCCGATGGTGTTCAATGATCTGTTTTGTCTGTCGCATCCTCAGGTCCACACGCTCAGTTTGGGTGCAGCCCGCCCAACTGATTTTGACGAACATTTGAAAGTAGTGCCATTGCTCGATCAAGCCGATACACTTCTCCCACCTATCCTCGATCGGTTAGAAAAAGCTATGCGTGAGGCTGTGGGATCAGAATTTGCCGAAACCTGGCAGCAGGGGTTGCCCACTCCAGAGGAAACACCGGATCAGATTAATATTCCAGTGATCCTGTGGTTACGGAATTTAGTCTTGGCCTACGACATGCTGGAGTATGGCAAAGCTCGCTATAACTTGTTAGGCAAAGCCAGTCATTGGTTTCCTGGAGCACGCGCCGATCAGATCGATCCTGATCGCCTCCGATCCTGTCTAGCGGCTAGTCCCCATCAGGATACGATCCCAGCACTCCTCGCAGAAGCCCATCAGATGCTGGCTGGGGATCAGGTGGAACGCTTATCTCAAAGCTAGAAATGGCACAAACGGAAACTCTATTCGAGAGTGAATTGATGTTGTACTGACTTCTTCCCTCTTGATCAAGATGGGGGGGTACTGTGGTAACAAGGATGGGCTGAAAGTTCATTAGTTTCCCTCTGATCCTCCGATCCACATTCCACAAGCTGATCAGCCAAAAGATAGTATGATCTGGTGATCTTGACGATAGATGAGCCTGGTTAGCCTGAGCAACACGTGAGGACGCTATGCACTCTGACCCTTCTCCCTTTGCCCACGATCAACCTTCTGAATCCACCTCAACACCCAAGCAACCCTGGAGCCAGCGGTTTGATCAGAGTCTTCACCCGGAGATTGATCACTTTAATGCTAGTGTTCGCTTCGATCTGCGTCTGCTCAAATACGACCTGATTGGATCCAAAGCTCATGCTCAGATGTTGGGAGAGTGTGGTGTGATCTCTGCTGCTGAAGCCCATCTCCTGCAGCAAGGGTTAGAACAAATTGAGCAAGAAGTGAAAGCAGTATCCTTTCAACCTACCCCAGAGGCCGAAGATGTTCACTATGCCGTGGAGAGGCGACTGATCGAGCTGATCGGAGATACAGGCAAGAAGTTACATACAGCCCGATCCCGTAACGATCAAGTGGCAACCGATCTCCGTTTGTATTTGCGCGATCAGCTTCAACAGATCCAACAATTGCTTTGGAGTTTGCAGGGTGTGCTACTGGATCTGGCCTCTCAACATGTAGATACCCTGATGCCGGGATACACCCACTTGCAACGGGCTCAACCGATCAGTTTGGCGCATCACCTCTTAGCCTATGTGGAAATGCTGCAGCGGGATCGAGATCGTTTGCAGGATGTTTACCGCCGAACCAACATCTGTCCCCTCGGATCAGGAGCTTTGGCTGGAACAACCTTACCCATTGATCGATATCTCACCGCACGTCTGCTGGGATTTGATGGGATCTGTGCCAATAGCTTGGATGCCGTGAGTGATCGAGATTATGTTGTCGAATTTCACACTGCTGCTAGTTTGATCCTGATGCATCTGAGCCGCTTTTCGGAGGAATTGATCCTTTGGGCTTCGCAAGAGTTTGGCTTCATTCAACTCACGGATGCTTGCTCAACGGGATCGAGCTTAATGCCTCAAAAGAAAAATCCCGATGTGCCGGAACTGATCCGAGGCAAAACCGGACGAGTCTATGGTCATTTACAGGCTCTACTCGTAACCTTAAAAGGACTTCCGCTCGCCTACAACAAGGACATGCAGGAAGACAAAGAAGGGCTATTTGATTCAGTCGATACCGTTCATTCCTGCCTCCGAGCGATCACCATCCTCCTCCAATATGGGATCACCATTCAGACAGATCGCTTAAGTATAGCCGTCACTCAAGACTTCTCCAATGCCACCGATGTTGCTGATTATCTGGTGCGGAAAGGCGTCCCATTCCGAGAAGCTCACGATCTTGTCGGTATGATCGTCAAGACCTGTTTAGCCGAGCAGATCGTTTTGCAGGATTTACCGTTGAGCCGCTGGCAAGCATTCCATCCCACGCTTGAAGCTGACATTTTGGCCGCGATCGATCCTCGTCAAGTTGTCTCTGCCCGTCTAAGTGCTGGTGGAACTGGGTTCAAGCGTGTTGCTGAAGCTCTAGAGCAAGCTCAGATCCGTCACCGAGAGAGTCAGCCAGATCAGCTACTCTCTTCCGCTTCATGATGGAATAGTTCTTTGTGCTTTTCTCTCTATTCATGTTGAATGCTAGCATAGTAGTCTTAAATCCCCTTAAATCCTGGATCTCGATCCTCACCATAGTTTTTCAGTAGATGTTGACAGACCCATGACATTAGCTCTCCCACTCTCGATCAATCCCTACAAGGTCGGTCCTCCAGTAGCTGGATCTGACTTTTTTGGGCGTCGGGATCTGTTAACGAAAGTACGAAGTGCTCTTCACACCTCGAATGTCGTTTTTCTGCAAGGTCAACGACGGATCGGGAAAACCTCGTTTCTGCAGCATTTTGTAGGTTTTTTAGCTGAGGGATCGCCGTATCCGCCTTTGATCCCTGTTTTGTTTGATATTCAACGTTATGTAGAAGACTCCTTGCCCCAGTTTCAGCACCATCTGGCTGGAGCGATTGCCCGTTCGTGCCAGTTGACACCTCCGGAGTTCGATACGTGTGGGAGTGATCCAACTTATTTCCAGGATCAGTGGCTGCCGCAAGTCTAGCTACCTGGGTCACAACATTCTGATCCATCTGAGAGAACCTGGCAGAAGTCCTCCCTTCCTAAGATTAAGACTGCAAGGAAGAGATTCAGCCAATCCCTCACCGATTAAAACAAGGTCAGAACATAGAGCAATGTGAACAAAATGATCCAGATGATATCGACAAAGTGCCAGTAGATCTCGGCTACTTCCACGCCTTCATGCTTACCAGCCGAATAGTTCCCCTGCAAGCGTGAGCGCCACAAGACCCAGAGGATCATCAAAATTCCCACAAACACATGGAGACCGTGAAATCCAGTCATCAGATAGAAGCAATTGGCGAAGATATTGGTGGTGAGCCCATAGCCCAATGTCAGATATTCATACACCTGGCCTCCTAAAAAGAGCGCTCCCATCAAAGCCGTCATAACAAACCAAAGCTGTAATCCAGAATTTCGATCCTCTTTGATCGCTTTAGTCCCCATATTGATCACAAAACTGCTGGAAACCAGAATAACGGTATTGATCGCAGGAACCAAAAGCTCAACTTCAGTCCCTTCTGGAGGCCAAACCTGATTGCTGCTCATAAAGATCAGATAGGTTGCAAAAAAGCCGCCGAACATCAGAGATTCTGAAGCCAAAAAGGTCACTAGACCCCAAACTCGCAGATCGGGATGGTCTTCATGATGTTCAATTTCAGGAGTAGCAACAGCTGCCGTCGCTACCATCGGATCGGTTGGATTCGTCATTTGCATGGTTCGGCTCCAAAAAACTTACGTGCAGGATCAATGTGAACGATCAAGTCTTAGAAAAACAGCAGGATCAACCTTATCATTCAAAGACTGAATCCTGCTGCTAGAACATCACTGAGTTGAAGTTGCGATCAATGGAATAAATCCGTTTCCACTCGATCAGCTTTCGGAAGGTACAGGTTCCGTTGGGATCGAATCCCTGACAATAGACGGTTTGTTCTTCCCGTAGTCATAAGGACCATGCTGGACTACAGGCAACACAGCCCAGTTTTCGATCATGGGAGGAGAATCTGTCGTCCACTCCAGGGTCAGGGCATTCCAAGGGTTACCGCTTGCTTTGGGTCCCTTGATCCAACTCCAGATCACGTTGGCAAAGAACGGAAGTACCGATATCCCCAACACAAAGGCTCCAAACGTACAGAGTTGATTGATCGTTTGGAACTGGGGATCGTACATAGCCACCCGCCGAGGCATTCCCTGCAATCCCAACTCATGCATCGGTAAGAAGGTCAAATTCGTACCAATAAATGTTAGCGCAAAATGGATCCGACCCCAAGTTTCATTCAATTTCCGGCCTGTCATTTTCGGAAACCAATGATAGATCCCAGCGTAAAGACCAAACACCGATCCACCAAACAGGACATAGTGGAAGTGGGCCACCACGTAGTAGGTGTCATGGACGTGAATATCAAACGGAGCAGTCCCCAGAGTGACACCGCTCAAGCCCCCTAAAACAAACATGGAGAGCAAGCCGATCGCAAACAACATGGCGCTATTGAGCCGCAGTTTACCACCCCATAAGGTTGCTACCCAGCTAAAGATTTTGATTCCCGTTGGAACCGCGACAATCAGCGTAGAGATCGTGAAAAAGATCCGCATCCAGGGAGGCGTCCCACTGGTAAACATGTGGTGGACCCAAACAAACAGACCCACAAAACAGATCGCCAAACTAGAATACGCGATCGCTTTGTAGCCAAAAATAGGCTTACGGGCATGAACGGGAATAACCTCAGACATGATCCCAAAAATGGGGAGGATCATCAGATAAACTGCAGGGTGAGAGTAAAACCAGAATAAGTGTTGGTAAATCACAACATTACCGCCCTCATCTGGCTTAAAGAACGACGTGCCAAAGTTGATATCGAACAACAACAGCGTCAGACCTGCTGCCAAAACAGGGGTTGAGAACAACGCTAACAAGGAAGTCGCCAAGATCGCCCAACAAAACAGCGGCAATTGATCCCACTTCATGCTGGGCACTTTCATTTTCCAGATCGTGATGATGAAGTTCACCGAACCCAAGATCGAGGAGGTGCCTACAAAGACAATGCTGAGGATCCACATCGACTGAGCGGTGTTGGCGGTGATCAGACTTAAAGGCGGATAAGATGTCCAACCTGCTTGAGCGCCACCAAAAATAAAACTGCCTAGCAACAGAGCTCCAGCTGGAGGATTTAACCAGAAGGCGATCGCATTTAACTTAGGAAACGCCATGTCTCGCGCCCCGATCATCAAGGGCACCAGAAAGTTGCCAAAGCCCCCGATCGCAGCAGGCACAATCCAAAGAAAGATCATGATCGTGCCATGGTTGGTCATGAAGGCGTTGTAGAGACTGGGATCGAGAAAATCAGGATCAGGTGTGGCTAGTTCCACCCGCATGGCCATCGCCATCAGTCCACCGATCAGGTAGAACACAAAAGCAGTAACGAGATATTGAATCCCGATGACTTTGTGATCCACATTGAAGGTGAAATAGTCGTACCACTTCCAAGCAGTTGGGTGCTCTGCAGATCCTGAGGCTTCAGGGGAGTTGATCGGAATTTGTGCTTGTGCCATAAGTCTTTGAGAGTATGCAACAAAAAAGAACTGAAGAGAGTTTGTTATGAGGTGAGTTGGAACCAGAGTTCACAAGTTTGGAACCAGAGTTTACAAGTGCTGATCAAGTCCCTCAGCAGGCAGGCCCAAATGATGGAGATGAATATCGCCAAAGTCAGATCCGGTGACTGAAGTGGGCTGCATGGCAACCTGTCGATCGGGATCGGCCTGGGCAAAACTATTTTCAGCTAACCATGCTTCAAACGCATCCATCTCTTCAACCATAACCGTCGTCCGCATCCCGCCGTGGTAAGCCCCGCACAGCTCCGCACACACAACGGGATACTCACCTAAACGAGTGGCCTTGAACCGTAACTGGGTCGGTTGACCAGGGATCGCATCTTGCTTCAGACGAAACTGCGGAACCCAGAAGGAATGGATCACATCGGCAGCGGAAATATTCAACTGCACATCGGCATTGATCGGGACATGCAGCTCACCTGCCATCACCTCACTGGCGGGATAGTCGAACAACCAGGCGTACTGCAGCCCAGTCACGTCCACCACCAGATCTGGCGGATTGTCTTCTTCATAGGGAGAGGCCCCGATCCCATATCGACGAACTTCTGCTGGATCGTTGAAATCGGACGGTGCATCCGTCTCAACGTCCTCAACCTCAGCAGCCCACTCCAGATGAGGATCCGACAGTCCTGACATGGCGGCCATCACTGGCTCAAATTCACGATCCGGATGCAGATGAGAGGCAACCGTGAAGTTGATCCGACCCATGCTGTGGTGACCTGCAGGCGCAAATCCACCCATATCTTGGAAAACGTTGACGCTGTAAACCCCGATCCCAACCACAATGATCGCGGGGATCAAGGTCCAAAAGATCTCTAGGGGAACATTGCCTTCAATCGGAGATCCATCACTGTCGTCGCCTTTGACCTGCCGAAACCGGAATACAAAAAAGAGGATCGCTCCTTCCACCACCAGAAACAACGCAGTCCCGATCGTGAACATGGTGTCGAACAATTGATCAACTAGGGGCGCTTGTTCTGAAGCTTGCTCCGGCAACAGCCCATGATGTTGACCCACCCACAGACTGATCAACGTAACCACAACCCCAATCACAAGTGTTAAAAGTGAACCCGGAATTTGTTTCATATTCGTGCAACCTATTGCCATCTCACGTTGCCATCTCACGTCCACCGCCTGAGTGCCCGATCCTCAGTCGGGTCAATCCACACTAAGGCCGTCAGGATCTTAACCTTTCTTAGCAGCGATCCAGGCGGCGATCCCAATCCTTTTACTTTTTTTCCCTAAGATCCAACCCCTGATGCTAAGTTACTTCTACGGTCAGAGGCTGGCTCAATTCAGTTCTGGCCAAGAACCGACATGTATCGACACAAGGCTTAATCTTAATTAGAAGAAATTGTTAAAACGAGTCGAACTGTAACATTCGCCTCCTAGGATAAGAGCAATGCAGGTTCGGCTTGTCCTCTAGTGGCCAGTTCGATCTGTCCAAATTGATCAATACTGATTTTTCCAGTTGCCGTGGATCTCGCGCTTGTGAGCTTCACATCCACACTGTTTAAAGTTTAAAAGCCGTTTTGAATACTCTCATGGTTGATTCTTCACTGGAGCGATCCGATATCACTATCGATCCAGCTCCCAACACTCTTCAGGATCAGACCCAGTCCCGCACCCAGCTCTGGATCGGTCGATTTTCACTGATCTTGGCGGTTGCCACACTGGGTCTGATGGCGTTGGGGAGTGCGACTCGTGTGATGAACGCAGGCTTGTCGTGTCCTGATTGGCCCCTCTGCTATGGGGAATGGATCCCGCGTGATCAGATGAATCTACGAGTCTTTCTGGAGTGGTTTCATCGATTGATCGCCGGATGTTTAGGGATCTTGACCTTGGGGTTGATGGGTTGGAGCTGGATCGCTCGGCGTCATCTCCCTAGCTGGGCTCCCTGGATGGCCACCTTTGCAGTCACAGTGGTGGGGATCCAAGCGATCTTGGGTGGGCTCACGGTCACTGAGCTGCTGCGCTTCGATATTGTTACGGCTCATTTGGGGACAGGTTTACTCTTTTTCACGACACTTTTGATCCTTGGCCTTCTGTTGATCCCTTACAAACGTCGAGGATCGGTCGGTCGATTGCCTTGGGTAGGGTTGACAGCGGCGATCTTAGTGTACTTGCAGAGTTTGCTAGGCGGTCTGGTGGCGTCTCAGTGGGCGGCTCACCAGTGCTTTGGCAACCGTGAGCTTTGTTTGGTCATGCATAGTCATCTAGCAGGTGTGGTTCCGGCTAGTGTCGCAACCCTGATCCTGGTGATCATGGTCTGGCGTTTTCAAGGGCTGAACCGCTCGTTGCAGATCTGGGGCTATGGTGCAGGTGGCTGTCTGGCTCTCCAGATCGCGTTGGGTGTGGCCACCTTCTACTTGCATCTTCAGGTGGAACCCTTGACCGTTTCCCATCAAGCGGTAGGTGCAGCCTTACTCGGATCTCTCGTCGTATTCACAGTGCTCGCCTTCCGACAGCGATCAGCACACGCAAGGGTAGGAGCTACAGGATTGACGGAATCTCCCGATCTCTATCCCAACGCTGCTAATCCCGAAACCTCACCTGTGGTTTAATCCAGATCATTTCTGCTGGCCAAAACTTAAAGGCTTGAGTTGAAAAGGATTAGCCATGCTTGAGGCAAGGTGATCCGAAATGCTTCCAGAATAGCTTGATCATTTGAACTGGTTGAATGACTTATGCAAAACATGATGTGGGCAGAAACGTCAGCATCCTCTCCCATCCGGCATCATCAGACCCTGTTTGATGTGATCCGGAGCTATCGTCAGCTCGTGAAACCCAAGATCATTTTTCTCCTGTTGGTGACCACAGCAGGCAGCATGTGGATCGCCGGGGAAGGGCAGGTCGATGTCAAGCTGTTTTGGGTGACGATAGCTGGAGGGGCGATGGCAGCGGCTGCCGCAAATACGATCAATATGATCTATGACTCAGATATTGATCGCTTGATGGAACGAACCCGTCATCGTCCTCTGCCTTCCGGTCGGGTCCAGCCACTTCATGCCCTGATCTTTGCAATGGTCTTAGCTGTAGCGTCCTTTAGCCTGCTGGCCAGCCTGGTCAACCTGCTGAGTGCTTGCCTTGCGATGTCTGGGATCCTGGTTTATGTGGGCGTCTATACCCACTGGCTGAAGCGATCCAGTACCCAAAATATTGTGATCGGGGGAGCTGCAGGTGCGATCCCGCCTCTGGTCGGTTGGGCAGCGGTGACGAACGATCTAAGCTGGGCGGCTTGGGTGCTCTTTGCGATCATTTTTATCTGGACCCCGCCCCACTTCTGGGCTTTGGCGATCTTAAAGCAGGAAGACTATCACAAAGCCGGTGTGCCTATGCTACCTGTTGTGCGGGGGGAAGCTCATACGTCATGGCAGATCCTGGGATATACCCTGATCATGTTGCCGCTGACACTGCTGTTGGTATTCCCGCTACATGTAATGGGATCCTTTTACGCAACTACCGCCTTGCTCTTGGGAGGAGCCTTTATTTGGAAGGCATGGCAGTTAACCCAAAATCCTACCGATCGTGATCGGGCTGGCTCGCTCTTTATCTATGCAAATATCTATCTCTTACTGTTGTGTGCGGGCATGGGGATCGATAGCTTGCCTTTAACTCAACAGATGATCCAAACCTTAACGGGTGGGATTTATACTTGGATTGCTACTGCCTTTTAGGTCAATAGGCTCAATGGGATTCGATCTCCTACATCTCCATCAGTTTGTTCGTCCAGCTTCAGGCTGAGCAGTCCCATGATGGATCCCAGTCCTGCCCCTTACATATTTAGTATTTAGAGAACCTACCTACGGAAGAGAGTCGATCATTCCAGGTAGGTGCTCTCTAGCCTGGGCTGGATCTAAAGAGATGCTGGATCTGAAGAAAAATGATCGTTTACATGATCCTCTTATCGCTCAAGCATCTGTTTTAGGGGTTCAAGGTACTTCTCATAGAGTCGATACCGTTGAATTGAGGTTTGATATAAAGGCTGACGCACCTGCTGATTACTGGCTGTGGCAACCGAACGTTTAGATTGATGAAAATTGAGACAGTCCTGGTGCCAGGGCAATCCACAATAATGCAAAAGAGCTCTAACAGTAGCTTCAGGAGAAAGCACAAGATCTTCATAGTGTAAATCAAATATCTTGATGGGTAAGACCTCTGACCAATGGTTCATTAACCGACGATATTGCACGTAATAGAACCCCAGATCTTCTAGATCAAATGAATAGGGATGAGAGGTATCCAGAGAGGTGAAGTAACAAGAAAGGCAGGTATCCAGTGGATGGCGATTGCAATGAATGATCTTTGCCTGTGGAAACAGTGTCGCGATTAAACCTAAATGAGCAAAATTTGCAGGTAGCTTGTCCGTAATACGCTTAGCTCTAGGGTCAAGATCCTGGATTTTGCCGAGATACTCTTGAGCAATCGGCTCCTTTTGCTGTACAGTTAGGTAATTCATACAAAGTGGATACGGTTGGGGCGGATCGGAGCGCATTGCCAGCTCAGATGCTAACTGTTGAAGTTCGCGCAATTCCCCGCCTGCATAGACATCAGGATGACAGGACAGAATTTGTTCAGCAAGGCTTGTTCCAGAGCGAGGCATTCCAACAATAAAGATCAGTAGCTCAGATTGCGGTGCCGTAACTAAAGATTGAAGCGCTCGAAAGAAGTCATCGCTAAACACTGAAATAATACGGGAAACACCTGACTCATGGCTTGATCGATCAAAAGCAACTTTTTGTGCTGATGCTATGATCGTGTTGGCTGACTGAATAGTTTGAAATGCTTGATCATAGGATTTTTGCTTATGGAGAAAGGCCCCTAGGGAAAACAAAAGATAGCCACGGTTAGCATCAGGTAATGTCTCTTGAGCCAAACACTGATTCAACTGATCAACTGCTTTCTCATATTCACTCCTATGACTGCAGATCAATCCAAACACAGCTGTGATCCCACTGTGGAGGTTCCCTGCTTTGACCAAAGGATCAATCAATGAATGCGCCTTTTCTAACTGGCCTGTTAATACTAAAAATTCGGCATAAGACGTTATAAAGTCAAGATTATAAGCCGTTAATTCAGGTAATATAGAGTTTATATCTTGAGGAAATAATGCAGCAAATACTGTCTGATAAGCTGAGTCTGCTTCCTGCCATTTTCCTTGTCGTGCAAATAGAATGGCAAGGCTATGGTGGGCATCAACTAGTTCAGGATTCCAATAAACAGCATTCTTGAAACAATGGATTGATTCAGCTAAACGAGACGAACTTATAAAGAGGTTACCCATTACATAATATGAATATTCTTGATCTGGTTTATAGAGTAAAGACTTCAAGAAGTGCTGCATGGCAAGCTGAGGTTGATCTATTGCTAGCTTGCTTCCCAGTGCATATTCTCTCGCGGCAAACTCTTGGGCTAGTATAAGCGCCTCCTGGAGTTGATGTCCAGACTGCTTAAGAGCATTATGGATTTTGTTGTTGATACGATCAATCAGATGAGATGATGGATCGGCAAGGCGGGCTGCAATATGCAGATTTGCAATTGCTTCTACCCATCGTTCTTGTTTCAAAAGTGCAGTGGCCAGCTCAACATAGTATCGACTTTGACTAGGATCAAGGAGAACAGCTTGTTGGCCATGAACAATAGCCTTTTCTAATGCTTCTAGATCTTGAAGTACTGAGCATAGCCAAAAGTGAGATTCAGGATTATGGCGATCAACCTGAACTGAGCGTCGCAGAAAGAACTCTGCCATCTCTAGCGAGCCAACCCGACGAGCAATATCTCCTAAAATGGAAAGCACTTGGGAATCATCAGGATAGCGTTCTAACAGGTTTAAACAAATGGATTCTGCTTGTTGAAAGTCACCCTGATCCCGGCACTCAATTGCAAAATTTAACTGCTGCTCAAAGTCAGAATCAGCATATGGCCTAAGTTGTTTTTCCACTTTTGATCTCCTAAAACTATATCTAGCCAATGAATTATATCATACCTTACTGCAATTACCTCAGCAAATAAAGTTAATCAAGTTCAGTATCATCCAAGCAATGGTAGCGTTTGAGGATTTCTTTAAGAGGTTGAAGGTGTTCTTGATAGTGTTTATATCGGCCAATGGATCGAGTGTATAAAGGCTGCCGCACCTGACGATTACTTGCAGTGGCAACGGATCGCTTTGATTTATGAAAGTTTAGACAGGCATCATTCCAGGTCAGATCACAAAACCTCAAAACCTCTCTAATTTGAGATTCAGGATCGCGAACAAGGTGTTCATAGGTGAGATTGAATATTGGAATAGGAAGGATCTTTGTCCAATGCTGCATGAGACGCCGATACTCCACATAATAATGACCAAGATCTTCTAGATCAAAGGAGAAAGAGTGAACGGCAGCAAAATTCATGAAATAGCACGAAATGCATGTGTCAAGAGGATGGCGATTACAGTGGATAATTCGTGCCTGAGGGAAAAGAAGTGCTATAATCCCCAAGTGAATAAAGTTGATTGGCATTTTATCTGTAATCTTTTTTGCGTTTGCATCTAGAAAGCGGATTTTCTTTAAATAGTGCTCAGCAACTTGAGCAAGTTGAAGTGGGGTAATATGATTGATACACTGTGGATACGGTATTTGAGGATCCGCATAATGGGTAAGCGAAACTGCTAACTGGGGCAGATCATTGAGTTCGCCTGCAGCGTGAATATCGGGGTGACAAGACAAGATTTGCTCAGTTAAACTCGTTCCTGATCGAGGCATCCCTACAATAAATACAAGAAAGCTAGAATCATTGCTGAGTCGTCTATCGATATTGAATCGATCTTGATCAAAGACTGTTTTCAGATTAGAAACAAAGTTATGCCATTTATCGACACTGAAGTGACCGAAACGTTCGATCAATAATTGATTTCCTTGGTGAGCTGCATTAAACGCCTTAGAGTATTGTTGTTGTTTATCTAAGAGCTGGGCAAGTTCGAAGAAACAACCATGATAATCGTAAGAAGTGTTCTGATCAAGGCATGCCCTTAAATAATCAATAGCTTGTGATCTTTCCTGTTCCCCTTGCTCATCACAAATAGAGGCAAAAACGGATACAACACGCTTATGGCAACTTCCTGAGGCAATCAGTGGATCGATTAGAGATCGAGCTTTTTCAGTATTGCCAGTGAACATAAGAAGCTGAGCGTAGCCTGAAACAAGGTTAACATCTGTTGGTGCTAAGGCTAAAGCTTCTTGGAAGACCTTTTCAGCCTCCTTCCAATATGCTAACCTCAAAAAAACAATGCCCAATGCATAACTAGCTTCGACCAGGTATGGATCCCAATACAGGGCAACCTTGTAGAAAACAATTGACTCAGATAAACGGTTTTGGCTATCAATGATATTTCCTATTCTGAAACAGGGATGAGCATAATTGGGCTTAAATAAAAATGCCTGCCAGAAATATTCTAAAGCAGCTTTGTAATGAATTTGATCTCTAAACGAGGAGAGTCCTTTTTTGTATTCCAGTTCTGCTAATTGTTCTGATCTTTCCAGCGCTTGAGCTAAGTCACAACCCAGCTCTCCTAAGGCTTGATTAATTCCACCTTGAATTTTAATGTATTCAGGTGAATCAGGTGTAAGCAAGTTGGCAGCAAAGTTAAAATAGACAATTGATTCAAGCCAGCATTCTTGACTTGCCAAAACTGAAGCTAGAGTCAAATAATACAATCCACATTTGGGATCTAGAATGATTGATTGCTGGCAGTAACGAATGGATTGTTTCCATTTCTTAAGATCCTGATATACTAAGCTCAGCTTGTAATGAAACAGAGGATTGCCTCGATCAAATTGG
>CAZONZ010000066.1:0-13990 GCA_964581005.1 uncultured bacterium | reverse complement strand
GAGGTGCTCAAGCTAGCCCTCGAACAGGGGTACACGGTCACGGCATTTGCACGGGATCCCGATAAACTCAGTGATCTTAAGCATGAAACCCTGACAGTGGTCAAGGGAGATGTATTAGATCCGGTTGCCGTGGAACAGGCTGTAGAGGGTCAAGAGGCTGTTGTGTCGGCGCTAGGGGCAGGCTCAGGTCAAACCACACTTCGCTATGACGGCACCCGCACGATCGTCGATGCCATGCAACGATTTGGAGTCCGACGCTTGATCAGTGTTTCCTCCCTAGGTGTTGGTGAGAGTCAAAATAATTTTCCCTTATGGATCAGGATCTTGGTCATCTGGATCATCCTCCGATCTGCACTGGCCGATCATGAGCGCCAAGAGGGTTGCATCAAACAGAGTGATTTAGAGTGGACGATCGTTCGACCTGGCGGTTTAACCAATGAGTCTCGGACGGGCTCCTACAGATACGGCTTTCCCCCAACCGATCAATCGATCATGGGGCGGATCTCGCGGGCTGATGTGGCGGATTTCATCTTGAAGGAGCTCAAAGACCCAAACTATATCCGTCAAACGCCGGGACTGTCTTATTAAGCGGTCGTTGCTTGAGGTCATCAATCCCAAAGCATGGGTGATCCATACCGAAGCGGGGGAGATCCCGCCGTTGGAGCAAACGAACCCAAAGCAACTTAGATCCACCCTGCCCCAGTCTTGGTATCGCAGACCCGCTGTTTGGATCAGTTCTTTAAAAAAGTCCTTGATCCAATCCTGCGTAGCTCCTACAGCTAACTCCTCCAACACAGGCTTAAACACAAACCAAGTTGCCTGGAATACCCCCCATACCACCAACCAATCCCCCATACAATCTTTCTCTCCCTTCTCTAGAATTTAATCTATCACTTGATGCGCTGCAAAAAGCCGTCAGAGAAGTTACTAATGCTACCATTATCAAAGTTTAGATCACGTTTAAAATCATCCCGCTTAGTCAAAAAACTATCTACAGCTATCCGAGGGTTTGAGAGACTAACATCTGGATATTTCTCAGTGGGTTGACCAACAGGGGTGCCGGCTAGATCAGCATATACAGTATCAGCTACAATCAGATAGCTTCCTACAGTAACTAGGGGACTATAGAGATCCAACTCAGCACTGACATGATCTTTATTGTGATTGTCATCAAGAAAGACAAGAGTAGGACCAGGAGATGCTTGTATGCAAGATCGGACTTGATCAACCGTATGTAGATCTGCTGCATTTCCTTGAATAAACTGCTTAACTAGATGCCCGTGTTGATGTTCAGTGAATGCCTTAATCGCCTCTGGATAGGTTTCAGTGTCTATAGTGATAACTCCTCCATCAGTATGGTTTATTAAACTAAGGAGGGAAGCAAAAAAGATAGCAGATCCACCAAATTTGGTTCCTGTTTCGATGATCCAGGTAGGCTGCACCTGAACCACACAGTGTTGTAGACGGATCAGATCATCAGCCAACTGCCACACCGGGATCCCTAACCAACTTTGTTGGAACCAGCCTTCATTAGCAGCTAATCTCACCATCAAACGGCGTAAATCCTCTACCAAGTACCTACAGTCAGACGAGATCCAGGCCATGATGATACCTCCAAAACAAAATAATGCTCAGGTGAGCAGTATGCTGAATTCTAGTATGGTACAATGAAACCGCTGTGTTTGATCTTAATTATCAAAAATCAATGCAAAATTTTGAGCTTTTCTCCCCAACTGAAGTAAAATCATCAACCTCTCAGCAAGTCAATCGAGCTTTGCAGTGTCATCAAGCGGGTCAACTGGAGGAAGCTGAGTCGATCTATCGCCAACTTGTTACTCAAGAACCCTCAGCGTTAGTTTGTAGTCATTTGGGATTATTACTAGCCCAACAAAACCAATGGGAGGAAGCCATCGACTGCTATACTCAAGCCTTAAATCTTGATCCTGATAATAGCCAACTCTACACCCACATAGCCAATGCCTTATTTGCCCAAGGAAACTTTGATGCTGCAGAAAAAAATTATCGTCAAGCGTTGACCTTAAATCCTGATAAAGGAGAATTTTATTATAATCTAGCCAACACTTTACAACATCAACGGAAATTTGATGAGGCTATTGAACTCTATTACCAGGCGGTATGTCTGAACCCTGATCATGCTGAGGCTTATTATAATTTGGGTGTTGCTCTTCAGGCTCAAGATCAGCTTAGTTACGCTGTTATTAGCTTTCAAGAAGTGTTACGACTAAAGCCAAATCATATTGCAGCTCATTACAACTTAGCGTCTATTCTCCAGGCTCAAGGTCGGTTAGAAGATGCCATTGTAAGTTATCAGAAAGTATTGGAGCTTGATCCCAACCTACTTCCAGCATGGGTTGCTCTAGGTTCAGTTTATCTGCAAATAGGTCATTTTTTCGGTCTGGAAAATATTCGTGCTAGCCTGTCTAGTGCTGTTGATCAATTGGCTGAAGAAGTGAATCACTGGAGCTATCTCAATTTGTTAGCCTACTTTTTCCCATTTCTAAGTCTGGATCCCAAAGTTGAGCACAAGATCACTCAACGAATCTCCACTTTACTTGCTAAACACAATACTGATCTGTTCCATGCTAATACCTATGCTAATAAGGTTCCAGTCTCAATTAGAACCGAGAAAAGAATTAAGATTGCTTATCTTTCACCTAACTTTGGCAATCACAGTATTGGGCATGTTACCTGCAAGGTTTTTACAGCCCATAGTCATTCTGATTTCGAAGTTTTTGGTTATTCAACTAAAGACCGTTCTCAGAACCCTGGAAACTATTATCAGGACATCAAAAATGGCTGTGATCACTTCAATGACGTTTCTAGCCTATCTGCTCTAGATTTAGCTGAAAGAATTTATCAGGATGGAATCGATATCTTAGTTGATCTCACAGGTTATATGGAAAATCATAGACTAGAAGCTCTCTCATTCCGTCCTGCCCCAATTCAAGTCTACTGGTTAGGCCATGGAGGTGGTTTAGGGTTAGATTTTATTGATTATGTGATTGCTGATCCAGTTACTATCCCTCCATCAGCAGAAACTGACTATGTTGAAAAGATTGCTCGTTTACCTGAAGTCTTTGCTCCCGCAGATACTCCTCCGATCTCGACCAAGCCTTTGAAGAGAAAAGATTTTAATCTAGCTGAAGACAGCTTTATCTTTTGCGTGTTCAACAATCCGCAAAAAATTGATATCAATGTTTTTTCTAGCTGGATGCGAATTTTGAATCAAGTTTCAGGTAGCCAACTCTGGTTTTCTAATGTAAAGGGCTACACCTCACAAATTAAATATCTTCAGTCAGCAGCTGAACACTTTGGGATTGATCCAGAGCGTCTAGTTTTTTCTCAGAGAGTAGAAGACAAATCAGTTCACTTTGCCCGTCATCAACTAGCAGATTTGTTCCTCGATACCTTCACTGTGAATGCAGCAACGACTGCCATTGATGCTTTATGGGCAGGTTTACCTGTACTCACCTACCTTGGTAATACTTTTCACTCTCGTATTGGAGCTAGTCTAGTTACTGCTATAGAAATGCCTGACATGATCTGCTATTCGAGGAATGAGTATGAGCAACGAGCGATTGCATTAGCTTACAACCCAAACGATCTACAGGCTATCCGCGATCGCCTTTGGCATAACCGGCTCACTGCGCCTTTATTCGATACAAGTCGTTTTGTAAAGCATTTAGAACAGGCTTACAGAACGATATGGCAACACTACATGAGTGGAGAAAGTCCGACTTCCTTTACTTTATCGACGTTGCCAAAGTAGATTAACAATGGGATTGTTTCGATTGTTTTTAAGATTTTCTTTAGCTATCAGACTTGATCTGGTAAAGTGTATTATGATACTATTTATATTAATGCTGGTATCAGGAAAACATATGTCAATAATTTGGATAGCATCTTATCCGAAGTCTGGAAATACTTTTGTCGGATTTTTGCTTCAAAATTGTTTTTACCAGAAGCCTGAATCTGCAGATGAAGTTGAGCATAATGTACCATGGGTCAGAAATTTATCTCTCGAAAGAGTCAATCAAGATGGTGTGCTTTTCTCTAAAACTCACTATGTATTTAGCCCGGATCACCCATACTATCAGTATACTTTAGGAGCTATTGTTATCGTTAGAAATCCACGAGATGTTCTTCTGAACAACATTCATTGTTTTAGAATCATGAATATTCAGCAAGATAAAACTGAAACTAATTTGGCGTTTGATTTCATCCTTCATCATGGAATGACTTGGTGGGTTAGCCATGGCTATGGCACCTGGACACAAAATATTAGAAGCTGGTGCTCAGCTCCGATTCCCAAATGTATCATTACCTATGAATCTCTTGTGAAAGATACTGAGAAAGTCTTCCGTACTATTCTTAATTATTTAGAAGTGACGATAGATGAGCAGAAACTGAAAACTTCTCTAGCTAACTCAACATTTGAAAGTATGTCAAAGATAGAGGAGGAAGATCAAAAAAAACAGCATAGTGATCAGATGGCTTTTCCAGTCTTCTCTGTAACGAAGGCAGCCTATCAGTCAGGCTTACGCTTTGTCAATAAGGGAAGATCTGATCAATCACTTGATTCTATTTTCCCAGGTTTAGATTGTGCATTTGATCAATCTTTGGCAGAGGTAATGGTTGAAAATGGTTATACTCAATCTTGCCTTAGCCAACGATCAATCATCACTCCAGAAGGAATTCAGTTATCCTACTTAACAAAAATGCGAGATTATCCCTACACCGTAGTGATTCTGCATGGAGCACTTGATCGAGGCTCGACTCTTGCTCCGCTAGGTAATCTTTTTGCTGGAAAGGCTAGCTTGCTAGTACCTGATCAACGTGGACATGGAGGTTCGAGTCAACCTGAATATGGGTATAGCCTCGATAACTTTGTTCATGATATTCTTCATCTCCTTGACACAGAGGTTAAACAGTCAAAAGTAGTCCTAATTGGTGAATCTTTTGGTGCCTTGGTAGCAGCACGAATTGCCCAGTTAGCCTCAGATCGAGTTAAGGCATTGTTACTTAGTGAACCTCCCCTTACACCAACGAAATTACCCTGGATCAGGCAGGCAATGGCTACTGCGGCCAAACATCATCATTGGATTTTTGATTTTGCCTATCAAGTATTTGGCTATGACTTTATGGGAGGGAAGGATCAGTTTCTAGGATATCATGAGTTGGTGACGAGTCTTGGCTTACCGACGCTGCTAGCCAGGGGTGGTATTCAAGAGAAAAATGAAACAACCCAAGCTTCTATTATTCCCTCCTGCATAACCCAGGCCGATCTTGATCAGTTAACCATCCATGAAAATTTTCTACTTACTACAATCCCTCAGGCAGGTCATCATGTACTCCGCAGCCATTTTCGTATGGTTATGAACCTCTTTATGCAAAGAGTTTTGCCTCTTGCCTTGCTATTATAGGTTGGTAATCATATTCTCTGATGATTCACGCTGCCGAACTACTCGACAAGGCACACCATTGGCAATACTTAAAGCAGGAATTGATCGTGTAACAACTGAACCAGCACCAATGATCGATCCTGTTGCGATCGTAACTCCTGGTAAGATGATCGCTCCCATACCGATCCAAACATTTTCTTCTATAACAATGGGCTCCTCTTTTGTGGGTTGGTGACGCATAGGTATATCTAGGCGTGCATAGCCATGTTCAACTCCACACAAAAGGACTCCAGCAGCAATTAAACAGTAGTCACCGATCTCTAAGCCTGCTCTGGGTTCGTAAATATGACATCCCGGCCCAAAAGAAACTTCTCTCCCTGTTTTAAGATACCCCTTGCCGATACGGATTGAGCAATGGGGATAAAAAATGTTCATTTCTCCTAAACAAATACTAGCTTGATCGCCAGCGTAGATAACACTATAGGGCTCAAGAATAGTAGATTCAGGCATGCTCAGTTTACCGGAGCACTCTATGATGACACTCTTGTGGATCCCAGTCTTAATCATTGAGTTCGATGATCCTCCTCCTGCATTAACAACTTAGTTTTATATCCCTTAAACCTTGAAATTCCGATACAAATCGTCACTTATTTAATTGCTTCCAGATTTAAACTCATAAGGGTTCCATTCTCTTTGTCCATGTGAGGTAAATAGGCCTGAGAATAGTCATCAATATCCGCATGTTCAGTCAGACGCCAATCCCAACGTCGGACAGTAGTAAAGCCCATATCCAAAAGGATTTTTGTCAAGAAAGGCTCATCAAAAATCATCTTATGGAAATCGTAACAGTCTCGCTGACCACCACTCACAAGTCCGATTAATCCAGTCAATCCATCCTTTAGACCCTGTTCGTAATACAACTTTGCACAAGCAGCAAAGTCTGGAACCGCTAACCGCAAGGTTCCACCAGGACGCAAGACTCGCTTCCACTCTTGTAGCACATCAACAAATTCGGATCGGCCAAAGTGTTCTAAGATGTGAGACGCATATATCAGTTCAACTGTATTATCTGGAATAAAGCTCAGATCCTGAACTAAACCAACATGATTTATATGAGGAGCAGCTTGAGCGTCAATGTGGAAAAAACCAGGAATAAAGCGAGATCCACACCCTAAGTGAAGTTTACTATAGAGTGTGTTAACAGGGGAAATAGGCTGATTATGTTCTTGCATTGCTTCCAAGTCAGTAGCTTCGAGTGACCTAACACTTGCAGATTGAATCATCTCACGATCCCCCCATCAAATTGTTAAAAGTTTTCAGAAAACAAACCTATCTTCACCTATCTCTAGGGGCGTATGTGTTAACGATCTTGGTTTATCTCTTAGTTTTTTGTTTATCTCTTAGTTTTTTGCTAATCAATGTTTTCTAATCAATATGGACCCTCTTGTGCTTAATCGTGGATCGTGGTGCGTCAACTGTAACTTTAGTCAACGCAGATTGATAGATAGAGAGTCCCAAATACTCAGCAGCTACGATCTTAGACTGCCGAAGCTGTTAAGTCAAGGATAAAGTGGATCAGGTGGATCAGCTGGATGGGTTGATGACTGAGCAGAACCATTCTCAGGTTGTATGATACGCTGCAGTCAGGTAAAGATCCTACACTAGAGTCCATCACTTGACTGACTTACTCAGCAATATGGTAATGATTCATCTCCGGAGGACTCCCTGACTACTCGAACCGAACCTGAACTCCTCTTGATTCTAAAGCCGGGATCAGTACGTTAATGGAATTGTCATCCAAAGGGTTGTCATCGAGGAAAACCTGATCTCCAGATGCCAAACCGTTTACATTGTCTACTAGCGGTTGAATGTCCATAATTTGGTTGTTTTGCAGATTGACAAAAATCAGGTTGGGCAAGTCGGATAAGGGATTCAGATCAACAATGTCATTGTCTTCGAGCTCAAGGTTTTCAATATTGGTGAGGGTTTGAAGTGGCCCAATATCTACAATTGTATTGTCTGCAAGCCTCAAGTTTGTCAGTCTGACTAGGTTGCCAAGAGGAGCAATGTTTTGAATGTTGTTCAAGTTCAAAGAGAGGAGTGTCAGTTGGGTTAGATTACTCAAAGGAGTCACGTCCTCAATGGAGTTGGTGGATAGCTCCAGTTCCAGTAATGTGGTGAGACTACTTAAGGGGGCCAGATCAACGATGTCATTGCTATTTATCTGTAAGAAAATTAAAGTCTCCAATGTTTCTAACCCAGTCAGATCCGTAATAGTGTTGTTATTTAGCTGCAAAATGATCAGATTTGTCAAGGGTGACAAAGGTGTCAAGTCTGTGATGTCGTTGAAGTTCAAAAAGAGTTGTTCGAGATTGATCAGGTTTGAGAGGGGAGTCAGATCACTAATCTGGTTATCTTCGGCAAATAAACGAGTCAGGCTGGTCAGCTCAGACAGAGGAGTTAGATCACTGATCAGGTTACCCCGAATGAACAAACTTTGCAGAGAGGTTAGGGCTTGGATCCCTTCCAAGGATTCAATGCCGCGATTTTGAGAAGTGACTAGTTGCGTCAAGCCTGCCACATCACAAGGGAAGACTTTCTGGTCAGCCTCTTTACCAACCTGAGCCAAAATTGCCCCTTCTAGAAGGGGATCAGCAAATACTAAGGCTTCTTCGCCAGGTTCCAACTCCACCCGCAGTGTTTGGCTAGATGTACCTGCAGCATTAGTGGCAGAGATCATGATCTGGAAGGGCGATGCTTCGGGATTCTGGATCGTGCCAGAGATCTCACCTGTAAATGGATCGAGTGTGAGCGTTTCAGGCAACGGATCTGCTGCAAATTCGAGGATGGGAGTATTGTCGGCCTCGATCAGGTAATCGAAGGGTTCACAGGCTGTAAAGGTTTGCTCTAGCGGGCTGGTGATCAACGGAGCTTCTGCAGGAACCACCAGTAGGGTGATATTCGTGATGGCTTCACCATTTTCATTGCTGGCTGAAAGGGTCAGGTTGAAAGGGGATCCAGTGGTGTTAACAGGAGTTCCGGTGATCTGGCCTGTACCTGGGTCAAAGCTCAAACCTGTAGGAAGATCGCCGCTTAAGTTAAAGGCTGTGGGGGTGTTGGTAGCTGTAATCGTGTAGATAAACTCTGTACCAACTCGCGCAGTCACAAGAGTGGGGCTGGTGATCTCTGGGGCAAGGGCTAGATCCAGCTCTCTCACCGTTAGACTTAAATCAACAGTATCTTCTCCTAGATCGTTAAAGGCTCGGATCGGGATCTCATACATTCCAGCCGCAATATCAGGAATGCCACTGATCCGGCCTGTTTCAGGATTGAGCTCTAGTTCAGGTGGGAAGGGGCCTCCAGCATAGTTTGTCGGCTCGTTCATCGCTACAATCTGATAGGTAAATGGAATGCCACGGGTGGCTTCCACACTCAAGGGACTAACGATCTCTGGGGGGCCTGGTTGCTCAATTTCAAGAGATAGGGCTGCGATCCCAGTACCACTCGCATTTGTTGCTGAGATCAGGATCTGCACAGGTGATCCTTCACGGGTAGTGGGTGTTCCTGTGATCAAGCCAGTGACAGGATCCAGGCTCAAACCTTCTGGCAACCCAACTGCATCATAGCTAGTGGGATCTCCAGAGGCTTCAATTGAGTACGTAAAGACTTCTCCGACCGTTGCTGTTGCGGTGAGCGGACTTGTGATCTCTGGAGCTTCTGCAGGATTGACGATCAAGACGATGGTGGTGCTGACCGTTCCGTCGGCGTTGGTTGCCTCGATCACTACATTAAAGGGTGAATCAGTTAGAGACGTTGTGGTGGGAGTGCCACTGATCAGTGCCTCAGTCAAAGATAACTCCGATGGAAGTCCATCAGTTGCAAAACTAGTTGGGTTGTTGGTGGCGGTGATCAGGTATTCAAATAAGCTATCGACTCTTGCCGTTGCAATGGGAGGACTGGTGATCTCTGGTAAGGTGATGGGATCCCCTGGTAAAACAGTGAGATCCAAGGTTCCTGTGGTTTGACCTTCGGTATTCGTGACCGTCAGATTCACTGAAGCAGGTCCTGGTTCTCCGGTTGGGATCCCACTGATCCGCCCTGTAACTGGATCCAGGCTCAGGCCAGGAGGTAAGTCTGTAGCCTCAAAGCTGGTGGGATCTCCGGTGGCGGTGATCTGGAATTGGAAGGGGATCCCAATGGTGGCTGAGGCATCTGAGCGACTGGTGATCTCTGGGATCGAGACGGCAGGGTTGATCGTCAGAACCAAAGTCTCAACCGTGGTTCCATTCTCGTTGCTGGCACTGATCAAGATCTGGAAGGGGGATCCTTCTGCCGTCGTAGGGGTTCCTGAGATCACGCCTGTAAGATTGCTAACACTCAGGCCGTCAGGAAGACCTTCAGCCCCAAAGCTAGTGGCCCCAGATGCCTCGATCTGATAGGTAAACGCCTCTCCCACGATTGCGGTTGCGGTTAGCGGGCTGGTAATGTCCGGAGTTCCTGCGGCTGTGATCGTCAACGTCAGGGTTGTGCTGGTGGTTCCGTTCGCATTGGTAGCCGAGATCGTGACATTGTAAGGGGATCCAGCTAAAGACTCTGGGGTTGGTGTGCCTGAGATCAACCCTGTACCTTGGTCAATGCTCAGCTCATCGGGTAGACCTGTAGCGTCAAAGCTGGTTGGGTTGTTGGTGGCTTCGATCTGATACTCAAAAGCTTGTCCAACTGAGGCTGTAGCGGAAAGTGGACTGGTAATCTGGGGCTGATCCTGATTCAGAGGCAAGATCGTTAAGGTGAGATTGGCCGTTGTGGTGCCGTTGGCGTTGGTTGCTGAGATCACCACATCTGCAATGTTTGGGGATCCTGAGGGGATCCCACTGATTTGGCCTGTAATGGGATCAACATTCAGCCCGTCGGGTAAGCCTGAAGCACCAAAGCTGGTTGGATTATTGGTGGCAGTGATCTGGAACTGGAAGGCTACCTCAAGAGTTGCAGTGGCTGCGGTTGGGCTTGTGATCACAGGTAGGGCAGTTGGATCATTGACGGTTAGGGTCAGGATCTCAAAGGCTGTACTGCTATCATTCGTGGCCGAGATTAACACCTGGAACGGAGATCCTACAGCAGTTGTGGGGGTTCCTGAAATCTCTCCGGTTTGACGATCGACGCTGAGGCCCTCTGGTAAACCTAGGGCATCAAACTGGGTGGCACCCGTTGCTTCGATCGAATACGTGAAAGGATCCCCGACCGATGCTGTTGTAACTAAAGAACTTGTGATCTGAGGTGCTGACTCTGGGTTGACCAGCACGATGATGGTGGTGCTAGCAGTTCCACTCGCATTGGTTGCTGAGATCGTGACATTGTAAGGGGATCCAGCTAGAGATGCAGCGGTAGGAGTCCCTGTGATCAGTCCGGTTGCTGGATCAAGGCTCAATCCCTCTGGCAACCCTGTAGCCGCAAACGTCGTGGGGGTATTTGTGGCAGTGATTGCGTAGCTAAAGGGATCTCCAACTCTAGCGGAAGCAAAGACTGGGCTGGTGATTTCAGGTTGCTCAGGATCGTCTGCTAAAAGGCTCAATGTCAGGATGGCTGGTGTAGTGCCATTGGAATTGGTTGCGGAGATCGTTAGGCTGACTTCACCTGCAGGTCCAGTGGGGACTCCAGTGATTAGTCCCGTTTCAGCATTGATCGATAGTCCGGCGGGGAGATCCTCAACCGCAAAGCTGGTAGGGTTAGCTGAGGCAACGATCTGATAGGCAAAGGGGATCCCAAGGGTAGCTTCAGCCGTTAAAGGGCTTGTGATCTCCGGTAACGTCAGGATCTGATCGATCGGACCTGTGTCAGGATCAAAGCTACAATCAATACCGGGTACAACTAGGCAAGCTTCAATAATCTCCTCAGAATCCCTTAATCCCTGGCTTAACCAAAACAGGATAGCCGTATCGGCACGATCAATCTCACCATTGCCATTCAGATCAGAATCCTCAATATCCAACAACTCTGGATCAATATCATTCAACTGGATCGGGATCTGCAGTCCGGTAGGATCCTCAGTTCCCACAAAGTCAACGATTTCGGCAGGATCGGTGATCGGTGGTTCTTGGATCAGCGCGAAACTAATTGCAGCGTCTTTGGGTTCGACCGACTGTAAATTGCCTTCGTAGTAGAGGGAAATATCTACGCTGGATGCACTTAGATCAGGATTGGAGAGGTCAGGGGCAAGGCTGGTGGTTGGAGACGATGATGTACAGCCAGCCAAAATCATTCCGATCACGCTCAAGAGGATCGAACGCTGAAAACGCTGACCAGAAGTGCTATTAGATCCCATAACCGATTTTCTCTTCCTTCAGAAAACAGGGATGAGTTGATCCTCAGTGACTCAGGAGTGACTCAGGCATCTTTAAGCACCTGAAGCTACTGAATGGATCCAACTCTAAGTCAAGAATCACACCAATCTTCCGTGAATACAATGGGTATTTATCGTAGGATTCTAGGCGATTTGGCCGGAGTGCAAGTTTACACTAGTTTACACTAGGGATCTATGCCAAACTTGGAAGCGATCGATAGCAGCTTGTTTAAGGGTGGCACTCCGAACACTCCCTTGAGTCAAACCATTCAGCCCATACACAACACCTTTTCCACCCAGGGCAACAAGAGTAACCGCATGAGTTTGGCCGGGTTCAAATCGAACAGCGTTGCCGGAAGCAATGTTTAACCGCATCCCAAAACTAGCAGCTCGATCAAAGTGCAAGGCCCGATTGACTTCAAAAAAATGATAGTGGGATCCCACCTGAATCGGTCGATCGCCTGTGTTGATAACCTCAAGCTGGAGCGTAGGTCGATCAGCATTTGCCTGGATCGGAGTCTCGGCCAAAAGGATCTCACCTGGGATCACTTGATCCTGAGTTGGAGAGGGGGTAGGCTCTGGGGGTTGTGATTTGGCTTTGCGGGGAGGCATAGAGGTGATCTGAAGAGGATGAGGTGGACACGAGAGGCTAAATCGGGTGGGAGATGGAAAGCTCAGGGGATCTCCAAGGTCAAGGCGTAACGAAGGGGCGATCCAAAAGCCGAGATTAGCGAATGGGGTGGTGAAGTGTGACGAGTTTGGTGCCGTCGGGAAAGGTTGCTTCGACCTGGATCTCTGGGATCATGTCTGGGATTCCGGGCATCACGTCAGCTGGGCTCAGCCAGGTTAAGCCTTCACTCATCAGTTGGGCAACGGTTTTGCCTTCGCGGGCTCCCTCCATCACAGCGGCAGTCAGGAAGGCGATCGCCTCCGGATAATTGAGTTTGATCCCACGGCTGCGCCGATCCTGGGCTAATTGGGCGGCTAGGTAGATCAAGAGTTTGTCTTTTTCTTGAGGCGAAAGATGCATGAGGAGTGCTGCGGTCAACCCGATCAGAGTAGGTTTTACCATATCATGATCATGCCAGACATTAAGTTTAGGATTGAACGAAGAATCCAATCCCGTTGCTGATCTCCACTTTGCTAGAACGGTAACTCTCCGATCCGGTAAGAAGCAGATCGTGGGTAGGATTACAGATCAAGGTCGCCTGCTAGGACCGTAGCGCTTCAGTATATCTTGGGAATTCATGGTTTCTTTAGTTACAAATCTTGTGTAAAGTTGGCCTATATCATAAACTTAGCGTAAAGCAATCGATCGTCATTGCTTGATTGGGGTGCCTCGCTTCATGAGCACCTCCTAATTCACAGACTCGGATCAGTCTCGACATGCTGCCGATCCGAGAGGTTAGCTGACTGTACCATTATTCTCGCTAGGGTTTCCCGCTATGCAGAGCCCCGTCAAATCCCAACAACTTGTGGCCGGATCACGAGTGATCTATGTTGGCAGGGATCCTCATCTCCAACAGATCCTGGCTAATCAATGCCTAGAGGTCAGGATGGTTCGGAAACAGTATGCCACCTGCATCCAAGCCAATGGCTATCTCAGCCCCTGGATCCCAACCGTGGATCTGCAGCGAGTTCTCCATCAGCAAGAACTTTCAACCCAATATGCCTGGTAAGGAAGGTCCCACTGAATTGGAGCTTTGTTCCTGAAGTTGATCATCGATCTTGACGGAATTTCCAGATCAGTTCAAAGGACTGCTAGAAGGATCACCCATGCTTGGGCGAACTGAAAACCTTGAGCGTCTTCAGGATCCTTGAGAACTACTAGAGAATCTCAAGAAACCAAAGATCCTCAACTTGGAGCGGGCTTGAGATCTTGAGATTTAGGCCCAATGGATCAAGCGCAACTCATATGGATCATTGAGATCAGGATGGTAGGGCAGGAGACGGAGAGCTAACCCTTGGAGTCCGCTCAGGGTGTAGTGAATTTGGCCTGTAAAGATAGACAGATCACCTTCCTGACCCACGTAGTGCATGGTCGTAACTTGGCCCTGAGTAATATGTCCTGTTTCATCCACAGGCCCCTGATAGGTTTGGACAATCAGATCCGTTGGTTTGATCACACCCAAACGCAGGTGGGCTGTAACCGTCAGGGGAGCACCCACGGATAGCGAATCGTCGTGCTCGGAGGCAGACAGAACATTTTGATCTTGATCCTGGATTTGGA
>CAZONZ010000065.1:5396-14005 GCA_964581005.1 uncultured bacterium | reverse complement strand
CCGCAAAAAGCTGCCCTAAAAGGGCGGGGCTTGTATCCCATTAGTTTTGGTCATCGCTGGATCGTAGTTCCCTTAAAATTTTTAATCTACTATTAACGGCAGTAGCTGCTTCTTAATACAGAGGCAATTACGGCTATCTGAAGTACGGGTATAGCTTAGGGTGTCGCTCAATTGCTGCATCAGCAAAAGTCCTCGTCCTCCTTCCGCATCATGATCCACTTCAAGAGGTCGTTGGGCTAGGAATGCCTCTAAGTCGAAAAAGGGGCCATAGTCCCAAATACAGATCTGAACTTCGGTAGGAAGGATAGTTAATTCCAGCTCGATCGGAGTTTCAGGAGTTAAGCTGCGATGAGCATGACGGACAGCATTAGTAAACCCTTCTACCACAGCTAGCTGACATTGGATCCAGACGGGTTCGGGCAAGGGATTATTTTTGAACGTCTCAAACCAATCGAGCAGCTCCGTGAGAGCTTGCAGGGAGGTTGCAACTTGGAGCCGAGATCGAATAGGCATGGACGAAACTGATAATAGTCACTCAAGAGCATTCTAAAGAAGAGATGTCTGATTAACCAAACGACATTTCGCGGATATTGATCCTTAGAATGGGTTGCGACCTCGACTCTAGCTGATTGCTTGGTTAGCTTTTTTGCTCAATCTCTTCCGCTGGTTTCTGTTGGGTAGAAGATCATGGCCGCAACCAACGATCAGTACAATAGTTCTACAGTGAAGAATTCTTTAACGGTTAATGGTCATGGTGGCAGGTATTTGGGTCCTAGGAGATCAGCTCTGGAACAAACAAGCGGCACTTGATCTGGGAAATGTGGCTGAAAACCCAGTGATTTTGGTGGAATCTCGCAACTATGCCCGTCAATGTCCGTACCATCGCCAAAAGCTGGTGCTTGTATGGTCAGCGATGCGCCATTTTGCATCAGAACTGAAGGATCAAGGCTGGTCAGTTACCTATGCAATGGCTGATCACTTCCACGAGCCCTTACAAATCTGGGTTGATCAAAATCAACTCTCAGAAGTATGGATCATGAAACCTAATGATCGCCCTTTTACCCAGCTCATCGAAACGATAGAGATTAGTTGTCCGATCAAATTTATTCCCAACAACCATTTTCTCTGGAGTGAGGAGGAATTTCTTGCATGGGCAGGTGATCGAAAGCGGTTCACACTTGAAGATTTTTATCGAACAGCGCGGAAACGGGATCGGGTGCTGATCAAAGGCGATAAACCTGAGGGGGGGAAGTGGAATTTTGATCACGATAATCGTAAACCGCCAAAACAGGGATTGGATACACCACCCGTTCAATGGTTTGAGCCAGATACGATAACGCTGGATGTGATCCACTCTATTCAAGAGCTTAATCTAACAGGTTACGGCGCGATCGAACCCTTTCGTTGGGGAGTGACCCGAAACCAAGCTCTTCAGGTTCTAGCATTGTTTGTGGAAAAACGTCTCGATACCTTTGGTCCCTACCAAGATGCCATGGTAACTGGAGAAGAAACCCTGTGGCATAGCCTGATCTCGCCCTATCTCAATCTTGGCTTGTTGCATCCAAAAGAGGTGATCGAACACGTGGAAGAGAGATATCATGATCACGCATTACCTATTAATTCTGTGGAAGGATTTATTCGACAGGTGTTGGGATGGCGAGAGTACCTCAGGGGTATTTACATTCAACAACAGGAAGATTACAAGGATCAGAACTGGTTTGGTCATCAACACCCTCTACCCGCTTTTTTCTGGGATAGTCAACAGACGGATATGAACTGTTTGCAGCAAGTTTTAGGACAGGTAGAGCGCACAGGCTATGCTCACCATATTCAGCGATTAATGATCTTGAGTAACTTCGCTCTGATTAGCGGTATTTCCCCACAAGTGATTGAACAATGGTTTCATGCAGTCTTGATCGATGCTCATGATTGGGTGATGCAGACTAATGTCATTGGGATGGGTCAATTTGCTGATGGTGGAGTGTTAGCGTCCAAGCCTTACGCTGCTTCTGCAAACTACATCCATAAAATGAGTGATTATTGCAGGAGTTGTCGTTATAATTGGCGCGATCGAACAGGAAAAGATGCCTGCCCATTTAATTTTTTTTACTGGGACTTTCTGATCCGCCACTTTGACAAGCTCAAATCCCAAGGGCGTATGCATTTAATTCTTAGCCACGTGCAGAACCTGTCAGATGCAGAGCAGGAAAAAATACAGGATCATGCCGTTACTTGGTGGAACGCACAACTAGACTAAATACAGATGATCGGATTGTTAACTGAGACTTGCTCAGACTTGTGGGTTTCTGCTGTGAGTCCATCTGAGTTAGATGATACAGTTGTCATCGGCTTTCCGCTCACCCACCAACGTTGAGGTTCCTACCATGCCTGCCCGATTCGTGATCCCGAAATCCGACCCCAACGCTCCTCCTTTTGCCCTCGACACCCTTTTCGATCTTGTGCAAAAGATGGAACCCGACGCCGACACAGCCATGTTGGATACTCCTGGGCTTCGAGCGCTTACCCAATCCCTTGAATCGATTGCTCCAGAGCTTACGTTTTACGGTCGCGGGCGCACCCAACGGATGCTGATCATCACCCTGATCAAGCGGCTGCGGCTGGCCCGTTACTTGGCAACCTATCCCGAAATTCGCAAGATTCAGCTGAAAAACCCCATTTTTCTGATCAGCCCGCCACGCACAGGCACAACGTTCCTGCATCGGCTGCTGAGTCAGGATCCGGCCCACCGTACCCCCCGGATTTGGGAAGTTTTTCAGGCTCCCCCACCAGAACCGGAATACCGAGGGGATCCTGCTTATTTTGAAAAGGACTATCGAGTTCCCATTGCCAAAGCGTTCTTAGAAACACGGGCTCGTTTCTCACCGCAGATGAGCTCGATCCATTCGACCAACGCAGATGATCCAGAGGAGTGCTACTCCTTGCTTGAAACCTCAATGATCTCTCATTCCTTTATGCACTCTGCTCTCATTGTGGATTATTTATCCTGGTTAGATGATCAACCAGATGAGATCTGGCGTCAGGTCTATGCTCTGTATGTTGATCAATTGCGGCTGCTGCACTGGTGGTGGCCTGGTGAGCGGTGGCTGCTCAAGAGCCCGTTCCACCTTTGGGGCTTGGATGCCATTTTTGCCAATTTTCCTGACGCCATCGTTGTGCAACAGTACCGGAATGCTGCAACCTGTATGGCCTCGTTTTGCAGCCTCACCGCTGAAGCTCATAAACCCCTGGTGGCTTCCCTCGACTATGCCCAGATCGGACAAATCTCGCTAAGCTATCTCCGCAAGGCTTTAGCCCGCAACAGCGAACAGCGCAAGCATCTGGATCCCAGCCGTTTCATCGATATTGACTACCGCGATCTCGTTGCTGATCCTATGGGTTGCGTGCGCACCATTTACCAAGCTGCAGGCATTGAGCTATCCCCTGAAGGAGAAACCCGTATGCAGAGTTATTTAACCACTCAACAGCAAGATCGAAAAAAAACCACACATCACTATTCACTTTCGGACTATCACCTCAATGAGAAAGAGGCAGCCGAAGCCTTTGCACCTTACAATGCCCTCAATCCACGTCAAGAGGAGCTTGATCAGACTGCATCGGTTGGTAATGACGGTTAATTCCACGTCGGATCTGGGCAGCGATCGAAGCTAAACCCATCTGTTTTAGGATCCAGTTAAGACTGATCTTTAGCAAAATGATGCTAAACGTAGTGTTGATCTTAAACGGAGAACTCATTCGATACTGGAGTGAGATCGATCGGCATTCCTGCGCAACTTGCACCTGGTGATTGTGGGAAACTCCTTGCAAAGTCATACAGGCTAATATCGCTGGCAAGGCTCGCCCTTGAACTCCAGCTTGATGAAAGCGTAGCAGGAGATCATAATCCATAGCGAATCGATAGCGTAACGAAAACAGACCATAATCGTTATACACCTTCCTGCGCACAAATACCGTTGCATGATTGATCACAGGCATCCGATATCCAATAGATCGTGCATAGAGAGGATCAGCTTTTAGTAAAAATAAGGGCTTGTTTTGATCATTATCATAGTAAAGACAATCTCCAAAAGTAAAATCTAACTCTGGCTCCTGTAACAATGCTTCGATGGATGCTTGCACAGCTGTTTCTACATACCAATCATCTGAATGGATCACTCCAATGATGTTCCCCCTAGTGAGTGCGATCCCTTTATTCAGGGCATCACTAATCCCGGCGTCTGGTTCACTGATCCAGTAGTCAATTTCAGAGTCATAGGAGCAGATCACATCCAAGGTGCCATCGGTTGATCCACCATCAACCATAATGTATTCAATCGGTTGATAAAGTTGCTTCAAAACACTCTGGATCGTCCGCTCTAGAGTTGAGACTCGGTTCCAAACTACTGTAACAATACTAACTAAAGGATGACTGGGATCTTGAACATAGGGATCCTCACCCCGGATCCGTTTACCTCCCTCACGCCGAGAAGGATGGGGTCTCTGGTGGTGGTAGTTTGCAAATGTAGGCAAGTTTAACATTTTAGCGTTCTCTTCCGTGTCTTCTCCAGATTGGGTAGAACCATAACGTGATCTAAGGAACCGTCTTACCAAGATCATGAGCAGGATGGTAAGTCAGTTCTATAAGGATTGTAAAGATGTGGTGAGTCGGATCAAGCTGAGGGCGTTGGGGGGTCGATAGTGGGGCGGTTTGAGGGTAGATTAAGCAACAAGGATGCCAAATGATTAGAATCATCCGCCTATTCTAGAAAAACGACTTCTGTGTTCAATTATGCAAACCACGCCACACGATCCCTGGGTGGGAAAAACCGTTGGAGAAGGCAGTCGTTATCGGCTGGAGAAGGTATTGGGTCGGGGAGGCATGGGCAAAGTCTACAAGGCCCTCGACCTGCAAGTCTCGACGGCAACCCAGCCCGTTTATCGAGCCATTAAATTTTTGGCGATCAATATGGTGAATAACTTAAGTGTAAAACTGCGGTTTCAGCGGGAAATGCAGGCGTGTGTGCTGATCCGAGATCCACGAATTGTGCAAACGCTTGATTTTGGGGTGATCCCGATGATGATTGGGGGCCAGCGGCAGGAGGTTCCCATGTTGGTGATGGAGATGGTTGAGGGCAAAACCCTGGAAGATGTGCTCTATACCAAATCTCGGCTTGATCTCCGTCGTGCTGTTCACCTGGGGCGGGAGATGGCGCTGGCCCTGGAAACGGTTCATCAAGGGGTGATACTAGAAGGGAAAGAGATCCATTTTGTCCACCGCGATCTGAAACCCCCCAATGTTTTTGTGGTTCCGGATGGTCGTGGGGGGGAAACGATCAAGCTAGGGGATTTTGGCTTAGTTAAATATCTAGGAGATACAGATGAAAAAAGTATTACCCGCACAGGAGCCTATGCAGGAACACCGGAATATTCCTCTCCGGAACAGATTCATCAGTTCAAGTCAGTGGATGGCCGCGCTGATCTTTATAGTCTGGGTTGCCTGCTCTATCGCATGATCCGAGGTGGTAATGCGTTTGGATTATCGGCACAAGCGAGTTTAATTGAGTGGTTTACCGCCCACACAGGTCGAGAACCTGCTCCCCTGCCTGCGAATCTGGGAGTCCCTGCAGAACTTGAACAGCTCATGCGGCGCTGTCTGGCCAAAGATCCTGAGGAGCGCTTTCCGTCTGCAGCAGATTTAGCCTCGGCTTTAGCTGAGATCGAAGCCAAACTTCCCACCGGACCGAATGCAGCCATCAAAGCCCTGGAAGCTTCCCTCAATCGGATCGTGAGTGAACAACTGACCGATCAGCCCTTACGGATTCAAATGCAGTGTAAGGGGGAGCATCTGGGGATCATGTTCACTCGTCCTAGCGCTGATCCTGTTGACTATGCCCAGCTCACACAGATCGTGAGTACTCAGGTTGCCAGTTTGCTGCCAGAGACTGGGATCACTCAAGTCAAAGTCTTCAGTCGTCCACCGGGTCAGAACACCCCCGATTGGCAACAGTCCGTCCAGATCCCACGAGAAACCCGGCCATCCCAGGTTGCAGACTCTGCCAGTCCAGCTTCACCACCTATTGCTCCGGATCCTGAGCCTCCACCCGATCCTGGACCTACACTAGATCTGACGGGCTATTGTCTAGTGCGAAATCAGCTGATGCTCACAACCTCGTTACCGGATCCTGCGGCTCCCGTAGCCCAATTGGTTCGAGTCTTTCATGAACTGCATCCCGATCAGAAACAGCAACTCTTACCCTCACTGGTCACCTGGTTTCTCGACAATCGCCCAGCCTCTCGCACACAGCTGAACCAAACCCGCACCTCGTTGCCAGAACCCCTGCAAAAGTGGTTTCAAAGTTTGGAGGAAATGAACGATCGAGAGCAACGTTCAGTCGCTATCTGGTTAAGTCGCTACTGTGCTGATCCAGAGAAAGTATTGCCCTTGTTAACAGCAAGTTTACTCGCAGCTAAAGAATCTGAAACGGAATCTCCTCAACGAAAAACCTATACACCTCAACCGATCTTCTCCTACTATCACGATCGAGTCGTCTATGAAGCCAAACGTCATTGGATCCTATTTTTAGATTCACTCGGATCGGCAGCACTCCAGTTCGTAGTAGCAGCTTTTGTTCTATCTGTGTTCACTCCTGAAGCGATGCAGGAATTCTTCTCACGTTTCCTAAATCCATTCGTGATGATCGCTTCGCTATTTGTCCTTCTTTTTATTGCCCGAATCGCTATTAACCTATTGAAACTGATCAATTTTATCCCTCTGATCTTAGCTCGTCCGTTTACGATCGGAGGAACGATCCTGGTTGCCCTAGTAGGATTGCTTTATTCCTTCGGCGTTCCGCAAATGTGGGTGGTTAGTCTCTTGCTCGTGTTGATCCTGGCTAATGTTGGCGTTCAGACCTGGATAGCCTGGATGCGCTGGCGTCACTCTCCCCTCAGCCTAACCGAAATGGCTCGTATTGCCGTGAAACCAGGATCATTAACTCAACAGGATTTGCGAGATCCAGAGCTAGACATTTACCGATCCGATCAGATTCAAGCCATCGAGATCCACCATAGCTCTCTTGGAAAAACTCTGAACTTTGGTCGGGTCGATCTGGTATTGTCTGATCAACCCATGCAATCCTTCAAGAATATTGCCAATCCCTTCCAGCTGAAAACCTTCTACAACCGACAGGTATCTAAACTCCGGCAACTTCAGGAAAATATTGAGATCTCGCAGCAACTCCAATCAGACGATCCCTGGATCCATCAATCGATTGGGGAGCGGGAGCGTTACCGCCTCGATAGCTTGATCGGGCAAGGTGGTATGGGCAAAGTCTATAAAGGATTTGATCAGCAGCTGTTTTTACCTGTTGCCGTCAAGTTCATGTTGGGTGAATTGGGCAGCAGTCAAGATCGGTTGGAACGGTTTCAAGCGGAAATGCGGGCTTCGGTCTATCTAACCGATGATCGGGTCGTGCGAGTTCTAAACTCTGGTTTGGTTCAAGATCCTGAATCTGCAGAATCAGAAGGTGGATCGTTGCCCTATATGGTGATGGAATTTGTTGATGCGCCAACGCTAGCTCAAGCGATGAACGAGCAAGTCAGGTGGTCCGTTGAACGAGCTGTCCATATTGCCACTGAGATCGCTGAAGCCCTCCATGCTATTCATACGGGTGTGATCTTTCAGGGCCAACCGATCAGCTTTGTCCACCGCGACTTAAAACCCGGCAATATTTTCCTGATCAAACGCAGTGATGGCAGCGAAACGATCAAAGTCGCGGATTTTGGATTGGTCAAGATCCAAGGAACGATGCAGAGTTTATCCGAAAGTAAAGCAGGGCGATTTATTGGAACCGCTCGCTATGCTTCGCCAGAGCAGTGTATGGGCAGTGAAACGATCGATGGCCGATCGGATCTATACAGTTTGGGATGTATTTTGTACGAATTGCTCACAGGCCAGAATCCATTTGGATTACCCGCCCAAGCCAGTGCAACTCAGTATTTGATGGCTCATGTTCAACGAGCAGTAGCCCCCTTCCCCGATCGGCTCAAGATCCCACCCGATCTGAGTGAGATCCTGAATCGGTGTTTGCACAAAGAACCCGACCAGCGCTACTCAACCGCTGCTGAACTGAGTGAAGCCCTGCATCGTTTCTTGCAAACCTATACCTCGAAGGCTCCCTAGCTCGAAGCTCCAGAACCATCAGCTGAGATCCCTACCACTTGAGAAGGCTAAAGCTTTCCATATCGATCGTGGCTCGGTTGCGATAAATGCCCAGGACAATTGCCAAACCAACTGCCGCTTCAGCTGCAGCAACTGTGATCACAAACACCGCAAACACTTGGCCTCGAATCGATCCTGAATCGATGTAGTTGGAGAAGGCAATAAAGTTGAGATTGACGGCATTCAGCAACAATTCGATCGACATCAGCACCCGGATCGCATTGCGGCTCATTACCAAACCATAGATCCCGATGCAAAACAAAACAGCAGCAACCAGCAAGAAAAATTCTAGATCCAGCATACGTTCTACCCCACATTCATCAATGTTGAAGTCACAGTGTTGAAGTCACAGTGTTAAAGTCAGATTGTCTGAGATGATCTGGCCAGTGAT
>CAZONZ010000065.1:0-5296 GCA_964581005.1 uncultured bacterium | reverse complement strand
AGTGTTGAAGTCACAGTGTTAAAGTCAGATTGTCTGAGATGATCTGGCCAGTGATGGATCCGGCCTGTTGGTTGGATCATGTCTGAACGGCTATGGCTTAACGAGTCAGCGCTTCTTCCCGTTGCTCTTCTCCAGTTGGGATCTGAGGTCGAGGCCGCTCCAGCAAGCTAAGATCACCGCCAATCTGAGGCTGATCAGGTGTAACCACAAACTCACGGCGGGCCAGCACGATAGCGCCGATCAAAGCCATCAATAAAAGCACAGAGGCCAACTCAAAGGGCAGCAAGTAATCACTGAAGAAATGTCCACCGATCAGCAACACACTGCTCACGGCTTCGATCGGTAATAGAGGCCAAGCAGTGGTCGAGATCATCACGCCTAGCAAAACTAACAAGCCAAAGCAAACGATCGCGGTGACGCCCCCTCGCAACCAGCCCAATTTCAGAGGCTTAAAGATAAACTCCCGATTCACCAACATGATCGCAAACAAGATCAAAACGTTCACAGCACCGACATAGATCAGCACCTGAGCAGCAGCAACAAAATCAGCATTCAACAACAGATATAATCCCGCCATGCTCAAAAACACGCCCCCCAGCATGAAACCGGAGTAGACAATGTTCGGCACCAGCACGACTCCCAGCGCAAACCCGATCGCTATCGCCGCCAGGATCCCAAACGCAACCAGCTGTACCCCTTCTGACACGCTCATCGCTTCCTCTCCTTCATCCACAACACGTTAGAATACAGGATCTCGTCACCTCGCAACCCAACCACCCTGGACCAACCTCTCCCCATCAGCCACCCGATCGCCTTGCCAATCTGGACTCCAAACAGATCGATCACCAGAATCAGATTCAGCCCCAGCTCAACGATCGCAAACTGAACTCCGTAGTAGCGCGGATCCCAGTAGCTGATCGCACTCCGAAATCGGATCGTCCACTCAAACGGGAAAAACAGCAACGGGCCATCATCCACATGGACTGGGATATCGATCAAGGTATGCAGCAAACACGCCATCAGAAACCAAAAAAGCCAAGCGGCCACCTTGGGGATCCGATGTCGCAACCGCCAAACCAGCCCAAGTCCAAGCCCCAAAACCGTTGGCGAATGGAGAACATTGTGACTGACAATCCAGACTGGATCTCGGAAAAACTGGATCTCAAACATGTAACGAAATGCCAGACCCGGCTCCCAGCCCCGTATCCAACACAGATGGATCCAGCCTCCCAGGGTCAACAGATAGAGCGGGATATCCGGCGCAACCGATCCCCAGAGAACGGCACTCTTCAGGATCGACCCGCCTCGCATCCGTTTCTGGATCGCTGCTGTGATGATCAGGTGGGAGGGGGTGTTCATGATCCTTGTGCAGCACCTGCAGCCTCAGCTTCAGCCTTTGCCGCCTTAGCTGCTTTCATTTCAGCCAGGATCTCTTCAGGTCGCTTTCCTGCCCGCTTCGATCCCGCTGGAGCTTCATGAGGATCGATTACACTTTTAGGCAAGTAAGCAAACTCCCGCATCGGGGTCACCATCGGATCAGCACTCACATTCTGAGGCAAGCGACCCATCGCCACCTGGTGGTAGTTCAGCTCATGCCGATCGTAGGCAGCCAGCTCATAGTCTTCAGTGACCGATAAGCAATTGGTGGGGCAAAACTCAACACAGTTAGCACAGAAGATGCAAACCCCAAAATCGATACTGTAATCGTAGAGTTCTTTCTTCTTCAGTTCTGTATTGAACTCCCAATCCACCACAGGCAAATTGATCGGGCAAACCCGCACACAGATCTCACAGGAGATACACTTGTCAAACTCAAAATGGATCCGACCCCGAAACCGCTCCGAAGGGATCGACTTTTCATAGGGATACTGGATCGTAGCTGGACGGCGACCCATGTGATCAAAGACTACACCGAAGCCCTGGCCAATGTACTTGGCCGACTGGATCGCATCGCTAACGTAGCTTCCAACTTGTTCGAGAAATTTCATCGTCCTCTCCAAGAGCGCAGGAACTCAACAATCGAAATCTAGCCCCCAAACACAGTGGGGAACACCAGCTTAAGTGCCGCTGTCAACAACAAATTTACAAACGAGATCGGCAGCAAAAACTTCCAGCCCAAGTCCAACAACTGATCGATCCGAACTCGTGGAGTTGCCCATCGGAACAAGATCGCCACAAAGATCAACACAAAGGCTTTGATCAAAGTCATCATGATCCCCAACGTGGCTGCGATCACTTGCAGTAAGGGGTTATCCAGACCCACATTTAGCAGATCGGCCACTGTCTCAACCGGGATCACAAACGACCAACCACCAAGATAGAGAATCGCCGCGATCAAGGATCCCAAAAGCAAGTTGGCGTAGGATCCCAAGTAAAAGAGGGCAAATCGCATCCCTCCATACTCCGTTTGATAGCCTGCAACCAACTCTTCTTCCGCTTCGGGCAAGTCAAATGGCAAGCGTTCCGTTTCCGCCAGAGCCGCGATCAAAAAGATCACAAACCCAATCGGTTGTCGCCAAACATTCCAGCTGAGGATCCCCAACCCAGCTTGCTGCTCCACAATCGAGATCGTATCCAGACCATTGCTGATCAACACAATCGCCAACACCGACAACGCTAACGGCAACTCGTAGCTGATCGACTGTGCGGCAGCCCGTAGCCCCCCCAGCAAGGAGTATTTGTTATTGGATCCATATCCTGCCATCAGGAGGCCAATCGGTTGGATGCTGGAGATCGCAATCAGAAAGAACACACCGATCCCTAAATTGGAGATCAGGATGTGCTCACCAAACGGGATCACCAGGTAGGCCAAGAACACAGGTAGAAACACCAGCACCGGACCTAGGGTAAACAGGATCGGATCAGCCAGCCGAGGCAAGATATCTTCCTTGGTCAGCAGCTTCAATCCATCGGCCAGGGGCAAGAGGATCCCGTGGGGACCGGCCATCATCGGACCCATCCGTTGTTGAGCGGCAGCTGAAACCTTCCGTTCTAGCCAGGTCAGGACCATGACTCCCAGGGTTGCTGCGATCACCAACAACAAAATGGGCAACGGGATCCACAAGAGGTGGGCCAGATCGGGAGAGATCCCGAATCCAGTGAGTCCAGCTTCAAAACTGCGCTGTAAATCAATACCTGAACTGCTCATGGGTGCATATCTCTGCTGCTTGAGGACAAGATCACGATTGTGGAGTCAAAAACAAGAGTCAAAAAGAAGAGGCAAAAGGAATGTCACGGAATCTCACGGAATCTCACGGAATTTCATGGACCGTTGGGATCAGCATTTGCACAACCTGAAGTGATGGGACTTGAACAGGTTGCGTGAACGCAGCGGATCTTACTGACGTGGGCGTTTGTTTTTCTGACTTTTCATCATCATGACCTCCTGATCTAAGATCTGCCGAAACTTAGCCTCTTCCTGCTCACGGCGGCGCTGTTGTTCAGGAGCTAGCCCCAACATATATTTGGGAACAATGAATGCCGCAACACAGAGAAGGATCAAGACAATCAGCCAGAAAAACGCCCAGAAGACCCCCATACAACCCCCTTCATCATCGATTGGTTAGCGATCAACTTCTCCCATAATGATGTCAATGCTTCCCAGGATGGCAATCAAGTCGGCAACCTTCATGCCCCGCACCAATTGAGGTAGAACCTGCAAGTTGACAAAGCCCGGTGGCCGAATCTTCCAACGCCAGGGTTGCGTATTGTCATCGCCAACAATATAGATCCCCAATTCGCCTTTGGCACTCTCAACCCGGACATAGTGTTCACCTGTCGGGATCTTGAACATCGGCGAGGTCTTCTTGCTAATGAACTGATAGTCGGCTGAATTCCACTCCGACTTCGGCCCCTCAAACATCCGCTTGGCTTCTAAATTCTCAAACGGACCACCGGGCAGAGCATTCAGGGCTTGCTGCACGATCTTGGTGGACTCGCGCATCTCCTGCACCCGGACCCGATAGCGAGCCAAAACATCGCCTTCAGTCTCACACGGGATCTCAAACTCAAAATCGTCGTAGCACTCATAGTGATCCACCCGCCGCAGATCCCACTTCACCCCCGATCCCCGCAGCATCGGTCCCGACAATCCCCAGTTGATCGCATCGGCTCGGCTGATTGTGCCAATTCCTTCAATCCGGCGACGGAAGATCGGGTTATTGGTCACCAATCGCTCATACTCATCAATTTTGGGGATGAAATACTCACAGAAATCGAGAGCCTTTTCCACCCAACCGTAGGGCAGATCTACCGTGACCCCGCCGACCCGGAAGTAGTTGTTATTGATCAAGCGCATGCCGGTGACTGCCTCAAACAGATCGAGGATCAGTTCCCGTTCCCGCATGGCGTAGAAGAAGGGCGTTTGGGCACCCAAGTCGGCCAGGAAGGGGCCAAACCAGAGCAAGTGATTAATGATCCGGGTCAATTCCAGCATGATCACCCGCAGATAGCTGGCCCGCCGAGGCACCGAGACATCAGCTAATTTTTCGGCAGCATTGACCGTGATCGCTTCATTAAACATGCCCGCCCCATAGTCCCAGCGGGAGGTATAAGGCAAATATTGGATCACCGTGCGATTTTCTGCAATTTTTTCCATGCCCCGGTGCAGATAACCAATCACGGGTTCACAGTCCATCACATTCTCGCCATCCAGGGTAACGAGCAAGCGTAACACCCCATGCATAGACGGATGGTGAGGGCCAAAGTTGACCACCATCCGGTCAGCTCTGGTTTCGATCATCGGCATGGCTGCCGCCTCCGAAGTTTAAGGTTTGCAACACTATGCAGTATAACTGGATCACGTTCCCCACAGAACCCAGAGACGATGGGAGCGAGTCCCTTTGCCATCAAATTCCGCCACCCTGAAGATAGATCCTAACCAATACTCTTTGTCCTCGATCCACCCCTACCTCTATACCTGATTTTCTTTCGTTCGTCTCCCTCTCCAGCCCACCTGATTGCTCTCGAACCTGGCCCTTCCTGCTTCTCTCACTCAGATCCGATCCCGATGCCTGATCTCAGTCACCCTCAGTACAGCAAAGATCGAGCCCTGCTGAACCAACTGATCCAGGATGCCAAACGCCGACCTGTTCCAGATCTCGTTCTGGCTGAGATCGCCCGCCTCCGGATCCGTTACATGGGTTTTCCTGGAGTCCGCGATATTCAACAGGATCTAGACACGCTTCTGGACGAGATCGGTCTAACGGAATCAGCCTTGTTTGCTCAGACTCGTGAGATCCACAAGCGCAAGACGGTTTATCAAGAAAGTTTCAGTAAGCGCGACGACTGGGCCTAA